>NZ_JBSFHV010000015.1:0-213698 GCF_053597235.1 Streptomyces sp. NPDC001493 | reverse complement strand
TCGGCGGACCGGCGGTGCTGAAGGAGCAGCTGCTCCATCTCCTCGACTGCATCGAGCGGTTGAACCATCTGACCGTGCAGGTCGTTCCCTCCGACCAGCACACCCACGCAGGACTGATGGGGCCGATGCAGTTGATGAACACGGCGGAGGGCCGCAGTCTGGTGTATGTGGAGGCGCAGGGCGGAGATAGGTTGATCTCCAAACCCGAGCAGGTAAGCGACCTGTTCGACCTCTTCGGCATGCTGCGGGCCCAGGCGCTCAACCCCTGGGAGTCCGCCGAGCTCATCGAGAAGAAGGCGGGGCAGTTGTGAGCACCGGTTCCGGACTGGCGTGGTTCAAGTCCAGCTACAGCGGCAACGAGGGCGGTGCCTGCATCGAGGTCGCCTACACCTGGCGCAAGTCCAGCTACAGCGGCAATGAAGGCGGCGAGTGCGTCGAGGTGGCCGCCTGTCCCCAGGCCGTCCATGTCCGGGACTCCAAGGTGACCGACGGCCCGACCTTCGCCGTGGCCCCCGACGCCTGGACCGCGTTCCTCGCGGGGACCGCCGGCGCCTGATCCGTACCGCTCGCTCCCGTACTCACCCGCGTACGGTTCACAGGCCCGGCGCGCCCCATACCGGGAACCACCGGGCCAGCTCCTTCTCCACCCGCAGGTCGTCGCCGAGCGCGGCGCGGACCTGGAGCTCCAGGCCGTTGTCCCGCTTCTCCGCGCCACCGGGAGCCGGGGCGAACGGGTAGAAGGTGCCGCGCTTGTACAGGTACACCAGCGCCAGCGAGCGGCCCTCCGGGTCGCGGAAGCCGATCAGCGAGCAGAGCAGGTGCGGGCCGAAGCCGCCGTCCTGGAGCAGGGTGTTCACCGCGTGCAGGTCGTTGACGAGCGCGGCGGGGTCCTCCGGCGGCTGCTGGGCGAGCAGCCAGGTGTAGCCGTACGCGTCCTGGCTGAACTCCACCGGGATCCCGCCCCGGTCCGTGTCGGCGTCCAGCAGCTCCCGTACGTCGTCCTGGAGCCGGGCGAAGTTCGCGCCCTCCACCCCCGCGAAGCAGACCGAGCCCAGCCCGGACGGGGTGAAGCCGGTGACGGCCTGGAGAGTCAGGGCGGCGGACGGTACGGCGAAGAGCT
Organism: Streptomyces sp. NPDC001493; assembly: GCF_053597235.1. Classification (NCBI taxonomy): domain Bacteria; kingdom Bacillati; phylum Actinomycetota; class Actinomycetes; order Kitasatosporales; family Streptomycetaceae; genus Streptomyces; species Streptomyces sp. NPDC001493. Next base: position 212,578 of record NZ_JBSFHV010000015.1, on the reverse strand, counting down.
GGTCCAGATCGGGACGGACCGGCTTGCTCCGGCCGAGGATCGCGTCGAACAGACCCACGTGGGGCTCCTCCAGGATTACCGGGACTACCGGGACTACCGGGCTTACGGGCGGGACAGGTCGGCGGAGATGCGGGCCAGCTGGTCGAGACGCTGTTCCAGCGTCGGGTGCGAGGAGATCAGCCGGCTGAAGCTCTCCTTCGAGGAGAAGGCGGGGACGAAGTAGAAAGCGTTGTACGGTTCAGCCTTCCGCAGGTCCTCGGTGGGTATGCGCGCCATCTGCCCGCTGACCTTCGTCAGCGCGGAGGCGAGTGCCGAGGGGCGGCCGGTGAGCAGGGCGGCGGTGCGGTCGGCGGAGAGCTCGCGGTAGCGGGAGAGCAGCCGGGTCAGCAGGAAGCTGAGCGCGTAGACGACCGCGCTGATCAGCGGAATCAGCATGATGATGATGCCCGCCGGGTCGTTGCCCCGGCTGTTGCGGGCGAAGCCGCCCCACAGGGCCACCCGGGTGATGATCCCCGCCAGCACGCCCAGGAACGACGCGATGGTCATGACCGCCACGTCTCGGTGGGCGACGTGCGACATCTCGTGCGCGAGGACGCCCTCCAGCTCCTCGGGCTCCAGTCTCCGCAGCAGTCCGGTGGTGGCGCAGACCAGGGCCGACTTCTCGTTCCGGCCGGTCGCGAACGCGTTCGGTACGTCACTCTGCGCGATGGCCACGCGAGGTTTCTTCATGTCCGCCAGCGCGCAGATCCGGTCGATCGCCCCGTGCAGCTCCGGCGCCTCCTCGGGGGTGACCTCGCGGGCCCCCATCCCGAACGCGGCGATCCTGTCGCTGAACCAGAACTGCACGACGAACAGTCCGCCGGTGATGATCAGGATCACCGCCCACGAGCCGGGCAGCACGGCCAGCAGCACCCCGACCAGGACCACGTAAAGCAGGCCGATGAAGAACATGGTCGACACCATGCGTGTGGTCAGCCCCCGGTCGGGGGCGTAACGGGAACGGGCTCTGGCCATCGGTGCCTCCCATGCCACACATGCCTTCTCTGACTCCATGGTGCTCCTGTCCGGCGGAAACGGGACGAGTCCCGCACACGGGTCCCGCCGGATAGCGTGATCAGCGGCGTACGGACACCCCGGCGCCCGGAGAACGGACAGGAGTCAGGCTGCGATGGAGAAGCCCGATATCGATCCCCCGGTGGGCGATCCGCCCACCGAACTGCGGATCAGGGACATCGTCGTCGGCGACGGCAAGGAGGCGAAGCGCGGCCAGGTGGTCCGGGTCCACTACGTCGGAGTCACCTTCGCGACGGGCAAGGAGTTCGACTCCTCCTGGGAGCGGGACGAGCCGTTCAAGTTCGCCCTCGGTGGCGGCCGGGCCATCAAGGGCTGGGACCGGGGCATCGTGGGGATGAAGGTCGGCGGCCGCCGCGAACTCGTCATCCCGCCGCGCCTCGCCTACGGCAAGCAGTCGCCCTCCTCGCTGATCCCGCCGGGCTCGACGCTCGTCTTCGTCGTGGACCTGGTCCAGGTGTCCTGACCCGGGTGCCGGCGCTGCGGCACTCCGCACGTGTCGCGGGCGCCCGGTCCTCCGGCCCCCGCACCCCGGCCCCCCGGCACCGGCACCCCGGTCCTCCGCACTTGAATTCCGGTCCTCCGTACTTGAACGCGTTCAAGAAACCTGGGACGCTGGTCGCAGCCGATGGAGGGGGCCGATCGTGGTGAGCACTCTGCTGACACCGTGCCGAACGGGCCGACGAGCTGTGCCCGGCGAGTCCGGGGCGGGCGGAGGGGCGGGGCCGACGCGGATTCTCGACCACGAGCACCCGCGTGTCCGGGCCGCCGTGCGGAGCATCGGCACCGCGGACCGTGAGGGGGACGGCCCCGAGGCGACGGTGGCGGCACTCCGCCGCGCCCACCGGTGGATCTCCGAGGAGGTGCGCCCCGTCTACTCGGTGGAGGAGGCGCGGCCGGTGTCCCGGGTCCTGCGCCTCGGCCGGGGTTCGTGCAGCCAGCGGATGGCCGTACTGGAAGCGGTCGCGAGGGCCTGGGGCACTCCCACCCGGGTGCGCGGACTGGTGGTGGACGGCACGTTCTGGTACCCGCGCTTTCCCCGGCTGCGTCGCATCGTCCCCGCCCAAGTGATCCTGGCGTGGCCGGAGTTCCGTATCGACGGACTGCCGGACGGCGCCGCCGCACGCTGGCTGACCGTGTCCGAACTCTTCGCCGGAGCCGTCGCTCCGCAGGGCCCGCGTGGCGGAGGCTTCACGAACGAGGGCCCCGAGACGCTCTTCGAGGCCCTGTCCCGGACGGCGGTCGACTGGGACGGCCCCTCGGTCTGCCCCGCGTCCGACGCCTCGTGCGATCTCTCGGCATACCTGCTCGCGGACCTCGGGCACGTCGACTCCCGGGACGAACTCTTCGCCCGGCACGGGCAGACCCTGTGCGGCACGGCGAGGCTCCTGGCCGAACCCGTCCTGGGGCGGCGGGCGGCGGGAGTCTGACCCCGCGTGCGTCGGCCGACCGCCGGCCCGGGTCACGCACGCAGGGGCGCCCCTCTCCGCCGGAGGGGCGCCACCGACCGGAGTCCTTCCGGGGTCAGCCGACGAGCAGCGAGGACTTCAGCTCCTTGATCTCCTTCGAGGAGAGGCCGAGGCCCTTCTTCTCGTAGGTGGCGAACGAGCCGAACTTGGCCTCGACCTCGTCGAAGCCGGAGTTCAGGTACTCGGCGCGGACGTCCAGCATCGGCTTGTACGCGGCGGCCATCTCGGCCGGCATCGCGGCCAGCGCGGCGGCGTTCGCCTCGGCGCGGTAGGTGTTGCTGGCCAGGTAGTCCTGCATCACCGTGGCCTTCGGCACGCCGAGCGCGGTCAGCAGGGCGGCGTTCGCCCAGCCCGTGCGGTCCTTGCCGGCCGAGCAGTGGAAGAGCACCGCGTGCTGGTCGTCGTCGGCGAGACCGGCGAAGACCTGCTGGTAGGCGGCCTTGCCGGTGGCCGAGCTGACCATCGACTTCTCGCCGTCGACCATGTACTGGGCGGACTTCTCGGCCGAGGAGAGGTCGATCGCCGAGGTGACGTCGCCACCGATGACGTCGGCGACCACGTACTTCGCGCCGGCCGGCACGGTGTCCGGGGCGGAGGTGCGCTCACCGGCGGTGCGCAGGTCGAAGTCGACCTTGATGCCGAGCCGGTTCAGCTTGGCGACATCGGCGGTGGTCAGGGTGTTCAGGGCGCCGGAGCGGTAGACCTCGCCCATCTTGACCCACTGGCCCGTGCTGGTGCGGTAGCCGCCCGCGTCACGGAAGTTGACCGCGCCCTGGAGTGCGATCTCCCGGTCCGCGAGGTGGAGCGAGCCGCCCTTCGACGGGACGAAGTCGAACCACTGGCGGTCGGCGGCCGGCAGGTGCCTGACGGTGACCGTGGCGCGGCTGCCGCCCTGGGCGACGACCTTGCCGTTCGCCTTGACGACCACGCCGCGGACCCCGGGGGCGGTCCACGTCAGGGTGTACGAACCGTCGTCGTTCGCCGTGACGTTCGCGGCGGTGAACGGTATCCGCTGCTGACGCTGCTGCTCGTGCGAGGCGGACGGCTTGCCCCGGTGGGCCGGAGCGTGGTGGGGGGCGGCCGAAGCGGCCGAGGCGCCGGCCCCGACGAGCAGAGCGGCGGCGGCGACGGCCGCGGAGACCTTGGCGCGGTTCATGGTGTTCATGGGGGTGAGCCTGCTTTTGCCGGACGAGCGAGGGGGAAACCCTGGATGAACTGCCGACAAAGCTGAGCTGCACCTCTGGTCCGGTGTGCTGCGGGGGGTCCGGAGACCCGGAACGCGGGGTCCGGCGTCGTGCGGACCGGGCGGGGCCCGGTCGACGTGCGGACCGGGCGGGGCCCGGAACCCTCCATTCCCCTGCCATGGGTGGCGCAGCGCCGCTACCGTCGCCCGCATGACGCGGAGAGGACGCAGGCCACCCGTACCTCCGGACCCGGACCGCCCCGAGAACCTCGCCCTGCTCGACTGCCTCCGCGCACGGGCCGCGCGGCCCAGCGGTCCGTACGACATGGAACTCGACGGGTGGCAGCTGCACACCCACCCTGATCTCCAGGAACGCTTCATCGCCCTCGCGTCGGGCCATCCGGTGGGGTCCGCCTACGGTGTGCCGGTCCTCTCGGTCGGAGGTGTGGCCGCGGCGGTCGCGTACGGCACGGGCATCGTTCTGGTCCGGGTGGCCACTCCCCCCGAGAACCTCGTGTCGGGCGGCAGCCTCCCGCCGCTCACCGACGGCGAGTGGTTCTCCGTCGATGCCTGGCAGGCCGACATCCCTCAGGCCGAAGGAACCGCCCGTCTCGGCGCTCTGGTGCGGGAGGCCGCCCGCCATGCCCGGGGACTGAGCCCGAATCCCCCCGGCCGGTAGGGGCGGCTGCCGGGGCCGTCCTCCGTCGCCGGGCCGGCCGTCACGGCCAGAGCAGCTCCCGCACCCACCCCGCCCCCCGGCGGCGGTAGCGGAGCCGTACGTGGCGGCGGCGGAGGTCGCCCTGGAAGAACTCGACCTCCTGTGGCTGGACGACGTACCGCCGCCAGCTCGCCACCTCCGCCTCGGGCTCGTCCCGCGCCCGCCGCCACGCGGCGTCGGAGGCGCGGGCCAGTTCCGCCAGGTCGTCCAGGACCTCGCTCTGCCGGCCGACCAGGCCGGAGGCGAGCGCGCCGGTGGAGCGGGCGTGCAGATCGGCCCGGCTCTCCTCGGGCGACCCGAGGGCGACCGGCCCTCGTACCCGTACCGTCCGGCCCTGCACCGGCCAGTAGAAGGTGAGCGCCGCGTGCGGGTGGGCGGCGAGCTGATGGCCCTTGGCGCTGGTGGCGTGGGTCGCGAAACGCCAGCCGCGCTCGTCCGCGTCGTGCAGCATCAGCGTCCGCACGTCCGGGTGGCCGTACGCGTCGACCGTCGCCAGCGCCATGGTGTGCGGCTCGGGCTGCCCGGCGGCCACGGCCTCGGCGAACCAGGCGTGGAAGAGGGGGACGGGCGCGTCGGGCGCGGTCGCCGGATCGAACCCGGGCAGCTCGGTGTCCCACACGCGCTGGGCGTGCAGCAGGCGGAGGAAGGCCGTGTGTGCGTCGGTGCGGGACGCGTCGTCGTCGCTCATGGCGCCATTGCAGCAGGCCGCGACGGGGGAGGAGGCGCGGGACGCCGGACGCGGCATGTCCCGGGTACACCGACGGCGGGCCACATCGCGCGTGTGGCCCGCCGTCGGTGAGACAGGATGCCGGGCGTCCGGGGTTGGCCGTGCGCCGCCCGGTGAAGGGGGTGGATCCGTCGCGGGCGCCTACTTCGTCGGCTTCTTGCCGGTGACGCCGAGGTGCACCAACAGGGCGAGGTTCGGGCGGAGTTCGCCTACCTTCACACCCGTGCCCGTGGTCAGGGCCTTCTGGTGCGAGGCGACGGCGGCCAGCATGGCGACCAGTGATCCCGCCACCGCGGCGGGGTTGACGTCCTTGTCGACCTTGCCCTTGCCCTGGAGCTCCTTCACCGCGTCCGTCAGGGAGTTGGTGAACGAGCTGAGGATCTTCACGCGGATCTTGTTGAACCGCTTGTCGCCCTCGGCCGAACCGAGGTCGATCACGCGGAGAATCGCGTCGTTGCGTCGCCAGAAGTCGAGGAATCCGTCGACGAGTTCCTCGGCCGCCTGCCAGCCGGCCTTACCGACCCACGAGCGTCCGGAGGCCAGTTCATTCAGCCCGGTGCCCTCCTTGGCCAGTTCGTCGGCGACTTCGAGGACAGCGCCTTCCACGTCCGGGAAGTACTGGTAGAAAGTCGCGGGTGAAGTCCCCGCCTTCCGTGCGACGTCGATGACTTTGACGTCCCGGTACGGCGAGGAGCTGAGCATCTCGCTGAGGCAATCGAGCAGCTTCTGCCGCGTCGCCTGACCGCGTCGACCGGCCACGCGGCCGTCGACGGTGCGTACTTGTCCTGTCATGCCGTCAGCTTACCGACGGGTGAACGGAGCGCGATTCGGCCGAGTGCAAATGGGGAATTACCCAGCGCGCAGAGGGCGACGGGTGGTATTTCAGCCATCTTTTTCGTGTGATCCGAAGAGGCCGGTGGATACTTCTGTTGCCTTTGCGACGTGCGTCTCCGCAAGAGGTTCCGGGGGTGGGTCGATGCGCGAGTAAGTGTTATCAACAGCCTGTGGAAAACTTCGGTGGACAACTTTCCCCTCCGGTTCGGTGAATCCGCCGCGTGCGCGCGGAGTCCGTCGAGTCCGTCGCCTCCCGTCTCGCTCCCGTTCCCTCTCGCGGGGGAGCGCGGGCGCCGTTACGTTGGCGGGGACAGGTGTCACGCACACGTGACGCGCCCGGCCGCGCGGCAGGACCGCGCGCTCCCGGCGAGGGAAGGACCCGGCCCATGGCGGCATTCGCGCACTCCGTGCCCTGCTGGGTGGAGGTGCACCTCTCCGACCTCGAAGCGGGCAAGCGCTTCTACGGCGGGCTCTTCGGCTGGACCTTCCGCGCCGGGGACGGGATGCCCTTCGCCGACGCCTACAGCGAAGGCCGGCTCGTCGCCGCGCTCGCCGCCAAGACGGACGGCCGGATGCCCACCACCTGGGGCGTCCACTTCGCCACCGACGACATCCGGGCGACCGTCCACGCGATCCGCGCGGAGGGCGGCCAGATCATCACCGACCCCGTCCGCGCCGGTCGCGCCGGGATCCTGGCGCAGGCCGTCGACCCGGACGGCGCCGCCTTCTGGCTGTGGCAGGCGGAGGAGCGGCCGGGCTTCGAGAAGCAGAACGAACCCGGTTCGTACTGCTGGACCGAGCTCTACACCCGCCGCCCCGACCGGGTGGACCCCTTCTACGCGAACGTCTTCGGCTTCCGGAGCGCCGACCTGGACGCCGCTGCCAGTGGGGACCCCGGGACGGCCGAGAGCGGCATCGACTTCCGCATGTGGTCCCCGCCCGGCGCCACCCCCGGTCCCGACACCGCGATCGGCGGCCGGAGCGTCATCACGGACGCGTTCCCCGAGATGATGCCCAGCCACTTCCTGACGTACTTCGCCGTCGCCGACTGCGACCGCACCGCCGAACGGGTGACGGAGCTGGGCGGCCGCGTCACCGCCGTACCGTTCGACATCCCGTACGGGCGGATGGCGGCGTTCCAGGACGACCAGAGCGCCGCGTTCGCCGTGCTCCAGCCGGCGGAGCTGATGCTGCCGTAGACCGGAGGGGTAGGCGGCGATCCGCGCGCGAGGTGCCGGCCGTACGTGCCCGGTGATCCGGCCACTTCGCGCCATGTTGATGGCCGCAACTCCCTTATCTTGTACGGGAGATCACCCACAATGGCGCGATGAGAAACCTCGCCTGCCGCGCCGTACTCGTCTGCGTCGGATGCGCCGTGCTGCTGACCGGATGCACTGCCAACTCCGCGCCGGAACGGGAGGACAGCGCCGGGACACGCGGGCCCGTCGCGACCACCACCGTCGCGCCCGACGTGGCCGCGCGGCTGGCGGAGCGGTACCGCAGGGCCGGAGGGGTGCCGGACGTGTTCGGGATCGGGCGCGGCTTTGACGGGGACGGGGTGCCGCTGCTGACCGTGTGGACGCACGACCCGGACGAGGACGACCGGCCCTTCCAGGAACTCAAGGAGTCCGTCACCCGCTATCTGGCGGAGCACGAGGGACTCTCACTGGAGAAGGGCTATCTGATGGACGTCTTCGGGCCGGACGGTTCCCTGCAGCACCGCCTCGACGCCCGCGTCTGACGCCGCGCCGCCCGCCCCGGTGGTTCCGTACCGCCCGGTGGTTCCGTACCGCCCCGGTGGTTCCGCAGGGCCCCCGTGATAGGACGGGCCCGTGTCCGGTACGAAGATCGACGTGGTGATAGCCGACGACCAGGAGCTGGTCCGGGCGGGGTTCCGCATGATCCTGGAGGCGCAGCCGGGCATCGAGGTGGTCGGCGAGGCGGCCGACGGCGTCGAGTGCGTGGAGCTGGCCCGCCGGCTGCGGCCGAGGGTGGTGCTGGCCGACATCCGGATGCCGCGCCTGGACGGTCTGGAGGTGACCCGGCTGCTGGCCGGCCCCGGGGTCGCCGACCCGATGAACGTCGTGGTGATCACCACCTTCGACCAGGACGACTACGTGCGCGGCGCCCTGCGCAACGGGGCCTGCGGGTTCCTGCTGAAGGACGCCACCCCGGCCCTGCTGGTGGAGGCCGTGCACGCGGCGGCCCGGGGCGACGCACTGGTGTCCCCGGCGGTGACGGTACGGCTGCTGCGGCGGCTGGAGCGCGCGGAACAGGGCGCGGAACCCGCGGCGCCCTCGGCGCACGCGCCGGGCCCGGAGCCGCACGGGCTGCTCAGCACCCGGGAGCGGGACATCGTGCGGCTCGTCGCGGTGGGCCGCACCAACCAGGAGATCTGCGACGAGCTGTTCCTGTCGCTGTCGACGGTCAAGACCTACCTGGGCCGCATCCAGGCCAAGCTGGACGCCCGCAACCGGGTCGAGGTCGCCGCGTGGGCCTGGGAGCACGGGGTGGTCCGGCCGCGCGGATGAGGACGGTACGGGGACGGCGGTGCGGGCCGTACCGCTCTGCCCGTACCGCCGCCCCCGTACCGCCGTCCTCGTACCGCCGTGCCCGTCCCGCCGTCGTCAGGCCACCTTCGGGGAGCCGCCGCAGAGCGCGGTGGCTGTCGTGGGGGGAGGCGACTTGAGCGGGAAGCCCGCCCGTACCTCCCACCCGCCGTCGCGCAGCGGGCCGGTCCGCAGGGTTCCGTCCAGGGCCTCCACGCGTTCGCGCAGCCCGATGAGGCCGAAGCCGCCGTGCCCGCCGAAGCCGTTGTGGTTCCCGGACGGGAGGCCCTTGGGGGAGGCGCCGTTGGTGACCGTGACCCAGAGCCACGCCGCGTCCGCGTCGAGGCGTACGGCGGTCCGGGCGCCGGGGGCGTGGCCGCGGACGTTGGTGAGGGCCTCCTGCACGACCCGGTACGCGGAGATCTCCACCTCCGGTGTGAGATGCGCGGTACGCGCCGCGGCGGTCGCCTCCAGCCGGGCGGCGCCGCCCGGCGCACCGGCCGTGGCGGGCGCGGAGTGGGCGGCCGTCAGCTCCGCGAGCTCGCTCAGCAGATCGCCCGGCCGCTGCGGGACGTGGTTGTCCTCGCGCAGCACCCGTACCAGCCGGCGCATCGATTCGAGGGTCTCCGTACCGGCCTGGGCTATGTTCCGCAGGATCGGCTCGACCTTCTCCGGGGAGGTGGCGTGGATGGCCGTCGCCGCGTGCGCCTGGACGATGATGCCGGTCATGTGGTGGGCGATCAGATCGTGCAGATCGCGGGCGAGCGCCAGCCGTTCGGCCTGCCGGACGTCGGCGATGTTGCGGCGGCGCCGGGCCTCCAGGGCGCGGATGGCGCAGCCGAGGGTGATGGTGATGGCGAGCGCCACCGTCAGGACGTAACCCCCTGGGACGATCACCGACCACAGTCTCATCCGTACGGGCAGCGCCAGCACCGCGAGGCTGAGGGCCGCCGCCGAGGTGGCCGCCTTCCGCGCGCTCGGGGTCTGCGCGACGGTACGGATCACCAGCGCGAGCAGGCCCGCGCACTCCAGCATGCCGACGGACGACTCCTTCGGCGGCGCGGCCAGGCAGACGCCCGTCAGCGTCAGCGACATCGCGACGACGCACCAGACGCGGGGCAGCAGCGGTGGCGCGAGGCGGCTCGTCGCGACGGGGAACCGGGTGCGCCGGGGCTCGGCGACGGCGAGCATCGTGAGCGGTCCGGTGACCAGGACGGACAGCCAGTTGGTCGCGAGGGAGAACGCGTCCGGCGCGAAGCTCAGCAGAGCGAGGTCCGCCATCCAGGTCAGCGCGAAGGCGAGCAGGCCGAACACGGCGATGAGCCGATTGACGGCCGGAGTAAACGGAAGATGCCAGTCCACGCGCCCCAGCGTAAGGACCCGTCCGGCGGGCGGTGTCGGCCGAATGACCGACAGACCGGACACCGAACGGTACCTGCGGCCGACACGCCCGGACGCCCGCACGCGACACCATGGTGACCACCGGCGGCCGTGCCCTCCCCCGAGCACGGCCGACGGCGGTCGTACCGTCGCACGCGGCGACGGTGCCGGGGGTACCGCCGCCCGTGGGGACGGGGGCCGGTACCGCCGTGGTTCCCGTCGCCCGCACGCGGCACGGGAACCACGGCCCCCGGTATCCCGGTCCCTCAACGTCCCGGCAGCTCAACGTGACGGTTCCTCAGCGCCGAGGCCGTCCCGGCTTCCGGGCCGTCCCCGTTTCCCGGGCCGCCCCCGGACCTCCAGACCGTTCAGTCCGATCAGACCGTTCAGAGCGTTCAGCCCTCGGCTTCTTCCGTGCGCACGCACCACGCGCACGCACGCACCACTTACGGAGTCCTCCACTCTCATGGCTACCTTCCTGCACAGGATCGGCCGCTTCGCCTTCCGGCGGCGCTGGCTGGTCGTTCTCCTGTGGGCCGTCCTCCTCGGCGCCGTCGGTGCCGTCGCCGCCGGCACCACGAACACGGCGTCCGCCGGCCTGTCGCTGCCCGGGACGGAGTCCCAGCGCGCCTTCGACCTCCTGGCCGAGAAGTTCCCCGCCGCCAACGCCGAGGGCGCGAGCGCCCGGGTCGTGGTGCGCGCGCCGAAGGGGCAGCGGATCGACGCCGCCGGCAACCGGGCCGCCATGGAAAAGGTCCTGACGGAGCTGAAGGACTCCTCCTCCCGCATCGCGCAGGTCAGCGACCCCTTCGCCGCCAAGACGGTCAGCGCCGACGGCTTCACCGCCTACGCGCAGGTCACCTACACCGTCGGGGCCACCGACCTGACCGACGCCGACCACACCGGCATCGACAAGGCGCTGGAGGCCGGCCGCGACAAGGGCCTGACGGTGGAGGCCTCCGGCAACGCACTCGCCGAACCCGAGCAGTCGATGACCGCCGAGGCGATCGGCTTCCTGCTCGCCGCCCTGGTCCTCGTCATCACCTTCGGGTCGCTGGTCGCCGCGGGCTTCCCGCTGCTCACCGCCCTGGTGGGGGTGGGCGTGAGCACCTCGGTGATCACCGCGGTCAGCGCCACCTTCGAACTCGACAGCAGCACCTCCTCGCTGGCCTCGATGCTCGGCATCGCCGTCGGCATCGACTACGCGCTCTTCATCGTGTCCCGCTACCGCGCCGAACGCGCCGACGGCTACGACGCACGGGAGGCCGCCGCCCGCGCCAACGGAACGGCGGGTTCCGCCGTCGTCTTCGCGGGCGTGACCGTGATCATCGCCCTCGCCGGGCTCGCCGTCGTCAACCTGCCGCTGCTCACCGCCATGGGCCTCGCGGCCGCCGGTGCCGTCGTCATCGCCGTACTGGTCGCCATCACCCTGGTCCCCGCCCTGCTGAGCTTCGGCAGCGAGCGGGTCCTCGGCCGGGCGCGCAAGCGCGCCGCCGCCCCCGCGACCGCCCCGGCGTCCGCGACCGCCCCGGCCGCGAAGGTCACGGTCGGCCGTCGCTGGATAGCCCTGGTGATGCGCCGGCCCGCCGCGGTCCTGGTCCTCGCCGTCGTCGCCCTCGGCACCCTCGCGCTGCCCGCCGCCGACCTCAAGCTCGGGCTGCCGGACGACGGTTCCAAGGCTCCTTCGTCCACCCAGCGCAAGGCGTACGACCTGCTCTCCGAGTCGTTCGGCCCCGGCTTCAACGGGCCCCTGATCGTCACCGTCGACGACCGCACCCCGGCCACCGCGTCCGACACCGCCGCCTCCCTCGGCAAGGACATCGCCGCGCTGCCCGACGTGAAGGGCGTGTCGCCCGCCGCCTTCAACAAGGCCGGCGACACCGCGATCATCACCGTCGTCCCCGGCAGCGGACCGACCACCGACGCCACCAAGGACCTCGTCGCGAGCATCCGCTCGCTGGCCGGGAAGTCCCGGGCCGAGAACGGCGCCCGCGCCATGGTCACCGGCACCACCGCGCTCAACATCGACGTCTCGGACAAGTTCAGCGCGGCCATCGCGCCCTACCTCGTCCTCGTCGTCGGACTCGCCTTCCTCGTCCTGATCCTGGTGTTCCGCTCGATCCTGGTGCCGGTCAAGGCCGCGCTCGGCTTCCTGCTCTCCGTACTGGCCTCGCTCGGCTCACTCGTCGCCGTCTTCCAGTGGGGCTGGCTGAAGGACCTCGTCGGCCTGGAGCAGACCGGTCCGATCATGAGCCTGATGCCGATCCTGCTGGTCGGCATCGTCTTTGGACTCGCCATGGACTACCAGGTGTTCCTGGTGACCCGGATGCGCGAGGCGTACGTCCACGGCGCCGACCCCCGTACGGCGATCGAGACCGGCTTCCGCCACAGCGCGAAGGTCGTCACGGCCGCGGCCCTCATCATGATCTCGGTGTTCGCCGGCTTCATCGGCTCGCACGAGGCCATCATCAAGGCCCTGGGCTTCGCCCTCGCGGTCGCCGTCGCCCTGGACGCCTTCGTCGTCCGCATGACGATCGTGCCCGCCGTCCTCACCCTCCTCGGTAAGCACGCCTGGACGCTGCCGCGTTGGATCGACCGCATCCTGCCCGAGGTCGACATCGAGGGCGAGAAGCTGGCCCGCCGCGACCCGGCCGCCGGGGAGGACCCGGCCCCGGACGCCGTACCGCAGCTCAGCGGCCGGTACTGACGGGGCATGACGGGTCCCGCGCGGTCGCGGGCCCCGGGGTCGCGGTCCCGGGCACCGGGGTTGGGGGCGTGCACAGTGGTGCTGTGCGCGCCCCCGCTCGCGTTCCGGGTGCGCCGGGCGTGTACGTCCGGAATGCGCAGGACCCGTACAACACCGGTTCGCCCCGGCGTACTTCGTCCCCGCCCGCGCGCCGCGTACTCCAGTCCTTCGCCCGTACGGCGGTTGTGCGGGCCCGCTCCCATAGCAGCGCGCCCCGCCCTCCTGCCACCGACAAGGGCTGATGACACCCCGATTCGCCCCCGGGTTCGCAACTGGGGGCCGCGCCAGGAAGAATCGGGGTGCGCACCGCCAGGTGGTGCCCGGTGGTGAGACACCGCACGGGGCGGGAATTCGCGGGCCGGGGTCGTGGGACCAGGGCTCGTACGGGGAGGTGGCAGGCAAGTGGAACAGCTGACGCAGCACGACCCGAGACGGATCGGCCCGTTCGAGGTGCTGGGACGGCTCGGGGCCGGCGGCATGGGGCTCGTCTATCTCGCACGCTCGGCGTCGGGCAGACGGGTCGCGATCAAGACCGTCCGCACCGAGCTCGCCGAGGACCAGCTCTTCCGCGTCCGGTTCACCCGCGAGGTGGAGGCCGCCCGCGCGGTGAGCGGGTTCTACACCGCCGCCGTGGTGGACGCCGACCCGCGTGCCGCCGTGCCGTGGCTGGCCACCGCGTACGTACCGGCCCCCTCGCTCGAAGAGATAGTGAACGAGTGCGGGCCCATGCCCACCCAGGCCGTCCGCTGGCTGGCCGCCGGCATCGCCGAGGCCCTCCAGTCCATCCACGGTGCCGGGCTCGTCCACCGCGACCTGAAGCCGTCCAACGTGCTCGTCGTGGAGGACGGCCCCCGGGTCATCGACTTCGGCATCGCCTCCGGGGTGTCCAACACCCGGCTGACCATGACGAACGTCGCCGTGGGCACCCCCGCCTACATGTCGCCCGAGCAGGCCCGCGACTCGCGCAGCGTCACCGGCGCGAGCGACATCTTCTCGCTCGGCTCGACCCTCGTCTTCGCGGCCACCGGCCACGCGCCCTTCCACGGCGCCAACCCGGTGGAGACCGTGTTCATGCTGCTGCGCGAAGGCCCCGACACCGAAGGGCTGCCGGACGAGCTCCGCCCGCTGATCGAGTCCTGCATGCAGATGGACCCGACCCGCCGCCCCAGCCCCGCCGACCTCCAGGCGCAGCTCGCCCCGCACCTGTTCGCCTCGGGCAGCGACGACAGCGGCACCGCCTCCGCCTGGCTGCCCGGCCGGGCCACCGCGATGATCGAGCAGCGGCGTGGCGGCGGACGCACCATGGCACCCGCCCCCGCGCAGGTGGTGGCCCCGCCGCCACCCCCGCGCCCGCCGGTCGGCGACTGGGACACCAACCGGCTGCCCGAGACCGCCCCGATGCCCCCGCCGCCCGCCCGCCCCGCACTGCCCGTGGGCCCCGGCCCCTCGGCAGGCCCCCAGGCACCGGCAGCGCCCTCGACGGACGGCGGGCCCGTCCACCTGATCGGCGCGAAGGTCGCGATCGGGCCCGGACCCCGCGCCGCCGAGATCCGGGGCGCCGCCGCCGCGCACCCGGCCGCCGCCACCGGGTGGGTCCGCCCGCCCGCCGGGCTCGCCGGTGCGCTCCCGGCCCCGGTCACCGCGCCCGTACCGGCACCGGCCACCGCCCCCGAGGCGGCGCCCGCCGCACCGGACCGCTGGCGCCCCTGGCGTTTCCGCATGTCCAACGACGTCTGGGGCACCCCGGTCGTCGCGGGCGGCCTGCTCTACGTCACGTCCTTCGAGATCCACGCGCTCGACATCGGCAACGGCCGGCGCCAGTTCAAGACCCGGGACGTGGCCTGGGCGATGGCCGTCGACGGCGGGACGATCCACGCCTCCGACGGTCCCTCCCTCTACGCGCTGGACGCCATGAGCGGCACCGAACGGTGGCGGCGGCGGACCGACGCCTGGGTCTACTCCCTCAAGGCAGACCGGGGCACCCTTCTGACCGGGACCCGGGGCGGCGGAGTCCAGGCATGGGACGCGGGCGGCGGCGAACAGCTCTGGGAGATCTCCGGCGCCCAGACCGACTTCGAGACGGCCGAGGCCGGTCCGGCGCTCCACGACGGGATCGCGTACGTCTGGCAGGACGCCCGGCTGCGCGCCCTCGACGCCCGTACCGGCTCCGAGCGCTGGTCGTACCCCGTCGGCGACGCGGCCTCCTGCGGCGGCGTCCCGGTCCGGGTGACCCCGGCGCCGGACGGCAACGTCTACATCGCGGCGGGCACCCGGGTGCTGGCCGTGGAGAGCGCCTCGGGCCATGTGCGCTGGCACTTCGAGGCGCCCGCCGTCTTCCTCTCGCCGCCCGCGTTCGCGCCCGGCCCGGCGGTGACCGGGGGAGGCGTCTACCTCGCGGACTACCTCGGCACGGTCTACGCGCTCGACGCCGCGAACGGCAAGGACCGCTGGCGCATCGCCACGGAAGCCCGCCACTCCATCGAACCCGTGCTGGTCACCGGCGGGAACGTGCACGTCGGAAGCGGCAGCGCGCTCTACACCCTCGACGCGGTCACCGGCACCCCGAAGTGGCGGTTCGCGGCCGGCGGCGACGTGGTCGGCAGCCCCGTCGTCGCGGACGGGCGCGTGCACTTCGGCTCCGCCGACCACGTCCTCTACACCCTGGACGCGGCGGGCGGCACCCTGCGCTGGAAGCTCGCCACCGGCGGCGAGATCACCGGCTCCCCGGTCGCCCGCGCCGGAGTCGTCTACGCCTGCAGCAAGGACCGGTGCGTCTACGCGCTGGACGCGGTGAAGGGCACGGGGACGGGGAACAACCGGGCGCGGTAGGGCGAGCTCAGGCTGCGCCTCGGCCGTGTCGGGTACGTCAGGGGCCGTCGTGCCGGCGCGGGTCCTCCGGACCGGTGTACGGGTCCGGTTCCGGTTCCGGATACGGGCTCGTCTGCGTGGACGGGCCCGGCTCCTGCGTGGGCGGCCAGGTGTCCGGGTGCTCGTAACCGGGGGTGGGGTACGGCGCGGTGCGCGCGTCGTAGTCCGGGGTGCCGCCCGTACCCGCGTCCCGTCCGCGCCCGCGTCGGCGCCGGCCCGACATCACCAGGGACCCGATCAGCAGCAGGAGGCCGCCGCCCAGGGCGAGCGCCACCCCCCACTGGAGCCCGGAACCGTCCGGGTCCACCGTCAGGCTCCCCGTCGCCTGGCCCTGGCGGACCATCCACAGCACGGTGAAGCCGAGCGCCACCACCCCGGCGAGCGCCACCACGAGCCGCGAGCGGAGCACGACCCCGGCGAGGGCCAGCACCGCCACGAACAGGAAGGGCAGGAACAAGGAGACCATCACCGCCGACGAGGTGGTGGTGATCCCCTCGAAGAGGTCCCGCACACGGTAATCGTGCCCGGGGCGGCCGTCGTACCAGTCACGGAAGGGGCTCAGGACGACGGCCGCCGCTCCTGCGAGAGCGACCACGGAGCCGAGGACGTTGCGGATCATCGTCAGCCTCCTGCGCCATGTGCGCGTACGTACCGACGGCGCACGCGCGGACATCTGCGTGACGCTCTCGCGCTCGACGCTACGCCCGACACTCCGCCTCCGCGACTTCGAAGCGGTACCGCGGCCTCCTCCCCGCCCCCCTTTGTCGTACGCCCGTCCCGTGCGCCACTTTCGGCCCGCCTCACCCATGGGTTTCAGCCCTGCCAGGCACACCATGACCAATCCGTGACAGGGTCATGACGCGGCACGGGGTCTGCACCCCGATGCTGGTCCGGAAACGAACGTCGGGAGAAGGCGCCGGGAGAAGGCGTCGCGAAGAAGACGAGACACGAGGGGGGCTGCATCCATGATGCGGCAACAGATAAAACTGGCGGCGGTCCTGGCGGTGGTGGTGCTCTCACTCACCGGGTTCTCCAAGTCCAGCCACGGACACGGCCACAGCGGGTCGAGCCACGGCTCCGGCGGCGGCTGCTCCAGCTCCAGGACGTCCAACGGCGGCTACAACAGCAGCACCAGCAACAACGATTACGACGACGACGACGATGACTACGGCTCCGGTTCGGGCTCCGGATCGAGTTCCGGTTACAGCACACCCACGGACGATCCGACCACCGACTACACGGCGTCGGCCAGCTCCGACCCGACCGCGCGCGTGGTCAAGTGCGCCCAGCCGGCGGACGGTTCGCGCAAGGCGGTGACCTCCTCGCAGGTCGAACTCACCCCGACCAGCCTCGGCACCTCCAAGGTCGCGATCACCGTGACGTTCTTCGACTCCGCGGGCAACCTGCTCGACACGGCCCACAAGAAGGTCGAACTCGACGGCACCTACGGGATGGACCCGAAGACGTTCACGGTGCCCATGGCGTCCCCCGCCAAGGTGGACGAGGTGTACCGCTGCGACGCCACGGCGGTCCTCGCCCACTGACGTCCCGGAACGGACGACGCCGAGAGGCCCGCCGCGACCAGGTCGCGACGGGCCTCTCCCGTTCCCGTACACCGGGATTCCGCTCCGGTTCCGGCTCCTGATTCTGGTTCCGGCTCCGGCTCCGGTTTTGCTTCCGGTTCTGTCTCCGGTTCTGTCTCCGGTTCTGGTTCCGGACGCACGACGGCCGCGGTGGCTCCCCCTCCGCGCCACCGCGGCCGTTCCCCCGTGTCCCGCGGCTCCCCCGATCCCCGGGCCCCCGTAGCGAAAAAAGTCTGTCAGGTGACGGGTTCCGACGTGGCGTGCATGTCGTCGGTCGTCGCCGTACCGCCGGTGGACTGCGCGGTCAGCAGCTTCGAGGTCCCCGTGGCGTGCATGTCCAGCGTGGTCAGCTCCTCGGCGGCGACCTCGGTGCCGGTGGCGTGCATGTCCTGGGTCGTGAGCTTGGAGTCCTTCTTGGCGTCCGCCATGTTCCGCTCCCCTGTGATCCTTCGTATCGGGTGGACGAGGCCCGTACGGCAGTTCCCCCGAAAACCGACTGCCGTACGGGCCTCGCCAAGAGCCGCTCACCTTAATGCCACGGCCCGCGGTCGCCCCGTCTGCCCCCCGACGCGACGGATCGACTAGAAGGAAGAGTGCCGGTCCGCGATAAACGAATGATGAACGTCCGCTGCCGGCGTGATACGCGGGTGCCGGGGCGTCACGCGGGCAGCACGGACGCGAACCGGTCCAGCAGCGCGCGCACCTCCGCGGCCTCGTGGGAGCCCAGCCCGTCGTAGATCCCGAGCGCCTCGTGCCAGCAGACCTGCGCCCGGCCGAACTGGCCGATCCGCACCAGGGCCTGGCCCAGCACGGTGAGCACGTTGGCCTTCCGCCAGTCGCCCCCGATCCCGCGCAGCGAGGTCAGCGACTGCTCGGCCCCGGCGGCGGCCTGCACCGCGCGGCCGGCCGCGAGATCGACCTCCGCGAGACGGAACAGCGTCATCCCCACCCACAGCCGCTGCCGGCTCTCGCGGAAGACCACCAGCGCCTCCTGCAACCGGTCCGTGGCATCGGCGAACGACTCGCTCTCGGTCAGTGCCATGCCCAGGGCGTAACGGCCGTTGGCACTCCGCAGGGCATGGCCCATGCCGTCGTAGATGTCCGTGCCCCGCTGCGCCAGCTCCACCGCGCTGCCGGTACGGCCGGTCGCCAGGTGGATACGGGACAGGTTGCACAGCGCGCTCGCCTCGCCCGGCCGGTCCCCGACCAGCCGGAACGCGTCGATGGCCTGGGAGAAGTACGTCTCGCCGTCGTCGTGACGGCTCTGGTAGAGCGCCATGATCCCGAGCGCGTTCGAGGCCCAGCACCCCGGCAGCGGGTCGAGCGCCGGATCGACGAGCGCCATGATCCGCGCCGCCTCCTGCTCGGCCTGGTCGAAGCGGCCCGAGGCGTGGTGCACATCGGCGAGGGTGACCAGCGCGCGCACCTCCGCACGGCGGTCACCGCAGCCGGACGCCGCGCTCAGCAGCGCCAGCGCCGTCGTCTCGTACTCCTTCGCGTTGGCCCCCGACTCCCCGAGGTCCAGCGCCGCCCACAACAGGTCCACCGCACGCCGCAGGGTCGCGGCCCCGGCGGACTGGCGGGCACAGGCGAGGATCGTGACCGCCTCCGCGTACAGCCAGTCCAGCGCCGCGTGCCGGTCGGCGAAGACCAGCCCGGCCCGGCCGGTGGGCTCCAGATGGTCCACCAGCCGGTCGCCCGGCCGCTCCAGCGCGTACACGCCCGCCGCCGTCGCGAGGTAGAAGTCGATCAGCCGGGAGAGCGCCCGCTCCCGCTCCACCGGAGGATGCTCGTCGCGCTCGGCGCACGCACGGGCGTAGAGGCGGACGAGATCGTGGTACCGGTAACGCCCCGGTGCGGCCGACTCCAGCAAGGAGGTGTCGACCAGCGACTCCAGGATGTCCTCGGCCACCTGCGGCTCCAGATCGAGGAGCGCCGCCGCGGCCGCCAGCGACACGTCGGGGCCGTCCGCCAGACCGAGGAGCCGGAACGCACGGGCCTGAGCGGGCTCCAACTGGCCGTAACCCAGCTCGAACGTCGCCTTCACCGCGAGATCGCCCGCCCGCAGCTCGTCCAGCCTGCTCCGCTCGTCGGCGAGCTTCGCCGCCAGCACCGACACCGTCCAGGTACGGCGGGAGGCCAGCCGCGAGGCGGCGATACGGATCGCCAGCGGCAGGAACCCGCAGGCGGCCACCACGTCCAGAGCCGCTTCCCGCTCCGCGCCCACCCGCTCCTCACCGACGATCCGGGTGAAGAGCTGCAAGGACTCCGCCGGAGACATCACGTCCAGATCCACCAGATGCGCCCCGGCCAGGTCGATCATCCGCACCCGGCTCGTCACCAGGGCGGCACACCCGGGAGTCCCCGGCAGCAACGGCCGTACCTGCGCGGCGTCGTGGGCGTTGTCCAGCAGCACCAGGACCCGGCGGCCGTCGAGCGCCGACCGGTACAGCGCGGCCCGCTCGTCGAGCGAGTCCGGAATCGCCGACTCCGGGGTGCCCAGCGCACGCAGGAACGCCCCGAGCACGGTCTCCGGCTCGGCGACCCGGGCCCCCGCACCCTGGAGGTCCACGTACAACTGGCCGTCCGGGAAGTGGTTCCGGGACCGATGGGCGACGTGCACGGCGAGCGTGGTCTTGCCGACGCCCCCTATGCCCGCCAGCGCCGACACCGCCATCACCGAACCCTCGGCCGT
The DNA here is from genome assembly GCF_053597235.1 of Streptomyces sp. NPDC001493. Lineage (NCBI taxonomy): Bacteria > Bacillati > Actinomycetota > Actinomycetes > Kitasatosporales > Streptomycetaceae > Streptomyces > Streptomyces sp. NPDC001493. The sequence continues at coordinate 192,755 of NZ_JBSFHV010000015.1, read as the reverse complement.
CGCCAGCCGGTCACCGAGCTCACGCACGAAGGAGTCGCGCCCGGTGAAGTCCGCGACCGCGGCCGGAAGCTGGGCGGGACGCACGGCGACCGGCGCCACCGGTGCGGAGTCCTCGACCGGACGGGCCAGTTCCTCATCGGCGGAGAGGATCCGCTGCTGGAGCCGCGAGAGTTCGGGGCGCGGATCGACCCCCAGCTCCTCCGCGAGGAGCCGCCGGGTGTCCGCGTACACCGCGAGCGCCTCGGACTGCCGACCGCCGCGGTACAGCGCCAGCATCAACAGCTCACGCAGCCGCTCCCGCAGCGGATGCGCGGCGGTGAGCGCCGTGAGTTCGGAGACCGCCTCCGCGTGGTTGCCCAGCTCCAGATCCAGATCGAGCCGTGCCTCGGTCAGCTGGAGACGCCACTCCTCCAGGCGGGTGCGCTGGTTCTCCGCGTACGGCCCGGGCACGGACGCCAGCGTCTCCCCGTCCCACGAGGCCAGGGCCTCCGCGATCAGGTCCCGGGCCCGCGCCCGTTCGCCGGACGCCCGCGCCTTCTCCGCCGCACCCACCCACTCCTGGGCCAGACGCACGTCGAGGGAACCCTCGCGGAGCCGGATCGCATACCCGCCCGACTCGCTGACCAGCACGTCCTGCCCGAGCACCTTGCGCAGCCGGGACGCGTACGTACGGATCGCCGCCAACGCCCGGGGCGGCGACTCCTCGCCCCAGATGGCGTCGATCAACTCGGAGGCGGTCGCGGTACGGCCGTCCCGGAGGAGCAGCGCCGCCAACAGGGCCCGCTGCTGCGGGGATCCGGAGGCCAGCGGAGTCTCACCGAGCCGCACGCGTACGGGCCCGAGGACGGCGAAGTGCAACTCGGGGGCGGGGGTGGGGGCGGATGCGGGGGTGGGAGTTGGTGTGGAGGCCTGGTCGTCGGCTTCGTCGTGGGCTCGGGCTTCCGGCGCGGGGTGCGGTTCGGCCCCGGACACCGGTCCGTGCGTGGCGCGCTGCTCCGGAACGCGCACGCGTGGCCCGTTGTCACGGTCCATTGATGCCCCCTGTCCTGCCTTCGCCCCGCACGTTCCTGCTGTGGTCGCCGGCACCGGGACGCAGGGGAGCACCCGGGTGTGACGTGAGGGCGCTTCCGGATCGCTCCGTACCGTTGGTACCGCTGTCGACAGTCTGCCTTGTCGCGGGCTACCCCGTCAGCACTGCGTGATGCTCTGCACAAGGCTTCGACAACGATCGCGGAACCTTGCCCGGCGGACCGGGGGTTGGCGGGGGCGGTGGGGCGTCGGCCGGGCGTCTGCCGCGCGTGGGCCGGGCGCCCTCGGGCCGGGCCCCGGCCGGGGGTGTGGTGGGCCCCGGCCGGGGTGGGGCTACGGGGGTGGGGTACGGGTGTGGGGTCAGGCCTTGACGATCGCCTGCTGGAGCTCGGTCACCCACTTCTCCTTCTCCTCGGGGCACTCGAGGTTGACCTCCCGGATGTAACCGACGGGCCGGTAACCGCTGGTGTCCAGCCAACGGGCGAGTACCTGCTCCGTGGAGAGAACGGAGTCCATCGAGCCCCGGTGTACGAGGGTGGCCGCCTCGAACGCGGGCAACTCCACCACCCGGACATCGCTGTCGCCGACCGGCCCGACCGGTGCGGAGACCGTCACCCCGGCGTGCACGAGGACCGCGCCCACCGTGGCGTTCCCGTCCGGGGCGTCCTCGGCCGGGGCGTCCTCGTACCGGGCGATTCCCGGGCCGGAGGGCGTGAGGCCCGCCGCGGCCAGCAACGGGAACAGCCGCTCGTACAGGGGGACGATCACCGGGGTGATGTCCTGCGGCCGGTAGCCGGCGGCCGTGCCGGTCAGCTCGGCGACCCGTACCGCCGGAACCCGCTTGATGACGATGTCGTCGGTGTCCATGCGTCCCTCACTCTCGATCGACCGGAGTCGCGCCTCCACCTGGCTCAGCCGCGCCGCCGCCGCTGCCATCGCCGCCTCCAGCTCCGTACGCCGCAGCCGCAGCATCCCGCGCAGCTCCTGCGCGGTGATCTCGTCGTCGAGGATGCTCCCGACCTCCTGGAGCGTGAAGCCGAGGTCCTTGAGCGCGATGACGCGGTTGAGGCGGGCGAGTTGGGCGGCGCCGTAGAAGCGGTAGCCGTTGGCCGGGTCGGTACGGTCTGGACGCAGCAGCCCGATCGCGTCGTAATGGCGCAGCATGCGGGGCGATACCCGTCCGTACCGGGCGAAATCTCCGATGGTGAACATGATGTCTCCGAGTGCACGGCTTCACACGGTGTGAGGGTCAAGGGAGGCGCGGAACAGGACGGCGGCGCGGAACAGGACGGCGGCGCGGAACAGGACGGCGACGGGGAACAGGACGGCGACGGGGAACAGGACGGCGACGGGGGAGAAGTCGGCGGGCGGGGAGTGATGCGCGGCGGGGTAAAGGCAGGAGCCCCGTCCCTTGCCGAAGCAAAGGGCGGGGCTCCTTGGGTACTGCTTACCGGCCGCGATCGGCCGACCCGGGCAACTAGGCCGGGGTGACGTTCTCAGCCTGCGGGCCCTTCGGACCCTGAGTGACGTCGAAGTTCACGACCTGGTTCTCCTCGAGGGAGCGGAACCCGGACGCGTTGATCGCGGAGTAGTGAACGAAGACATCCGGGCCGCCGCCGTCCTGGGCGATGAAGCCGAAGCCCTTTTCAGCGTTGAACCACTTGACGGTTCCGGTAGCCATAAAGCCCTCCTTGGGCCAAAGGGTTGCCCTGCTCCAGAACCTGCAAAGAAGTCTGAAAACTACAAAAGCCTGCGGGTTACATGATCCGCAGGCTTTGTACTGCAAGGGAAACCAAACTGCAACTTGCGGGCGAGCCTAGCACGCAGCCTCTGGGGAGCGGTAGAGGGAAAGATCACTTCACTCGAATGTTTGATTGGGCGATCCGATAGGTGACCGGCACGTCGCGCGGCGGGTGCGGAGGCGGGTGCGGAGGCGGGTGCGGAGGCGGGTGCGGGGGTGGGTGTGAAGGCGGCCGGGAGGGTGGATGCGGGGGCGATCCGGGGCGGCCTGTGTGGAGGGGCGCGGAGGGGGCGCGCGGAGGGCGGCGGTGAGGGGCGCGAGGGGGCGCGGAACGTGGTGCGGAGAGGTGCGCGAAGTGGGCGGCGGGACACGGGAGGAGCGGCCCCCGGGGCGGGGCCGGGGCCGGGGGCGGGGGTGGGGATCGGGTGTCGGTGGACCGGCGTACCGGCGTACCGGCGTAAGGCTTCGAACCGAGGTTGTCGGTGCGGGACCGTCATATGGGTTGGGTTGGGCTGTCGGTGCGGGCCGGGTTGAGCTGCCGGCAGGGGGTCGGGATGGGGCTGCCGGTGTGGTGCCGGCCCCACAATCGCTGCTGTGATGGCCCCCGATCACCGCTTCGGTGGCCCCCCGATCGCCCCGGTGATGCTGTCGCCCGGACGCAGGTCTAGCCTCGCGATGTGGACAATTCAACCGTCTCTCCCGTCGAAGGCGGCCATCGCCGCAGCCGGCCCCGCGTCGGCCACATCCAGTTCCTGAACTGCCTTCCCCTCTACTGGGGGCTGGCACGGACAGGGACCCTGCTCGATCTGGAGCTGTCGAAGGACACCCCGGAGAAGCTCAGCGAGCAGCTGGTCAAGGGTGACCTGGACATCGGCCCCATCACCCTGGTGGAGTTCCTGCGCAACGCCGACGACCTGGTCGCCTTCCCCGACATCGCGGTCGGCTGCGACGGCCCCGTCATGTCGTGCGTGATCGTGTCGCAGGTGCCCCTGGAGCAGCTCGACCGGGCACGGGTGGCTCTCGGCTCGACCTCCCGCACGTCCGTCCGGCTGGCTCAGCTGCTGCTCGCCGAGCGTTACGGGGTGCAGCCCGACTACTACACCTGCCCGCCCGACCTCGCCGCGATGATGCAGGAGGCGGACGCCGCCGTGCTGATCGGCGACGCCGCACTCCGCGCCAACCTGCACGACGCCCCGCGTCTCGGCCTCCAGGTCCACGACCTCGGCCAGATGTGGAAGGAGTGGACCGGGCTGCCGTTCGTCTTCGCCGTCTGGGCCGCCCGCAAGGACTACCTGGCCGCCGAACCGGAGTACGTCGACAAGGTGCACCAGGCGTTCCTGGCCTCGCGGGACGTGTCCCTCGAAGAGGTCACCAAGGTCGCCGAGCAGGCCTCACGCTGGGAAGCCTTCGACGCGGAGGTGCTGGAGAAGTACTTCACCACCCTCGACTTCCGCTTCGGCCCCGACCAGCTCGCGGGCGTGAAGGAGTTCGCCCGGCGGACCGGCGGCACCACCGGCTACCCCGACGACGTGCACGTCGAGCTGCTCGGCAGCTGACCCCGCACCGCCCCGCCGTCCGGCCGCCCAGGCCTCTGGGTGGCCGGACGACGGGACCGGAACGCTTGGGCATCCGGGCGGTGGGCCGACGTCTGGTGGCCGGGCGGTGGGCGCCGGGCGGTGGGGTCGGAGACGGACCGTTTCCGGTTCGGCCCCCACGACTCCCGGTCCCGCAGGCCCCCAGTGCCTGACGACCCCAGGCCATACAGCCCCGCGGTCCCGCCTCGCGGTCCCGCCGTGTGGTGAGCGCGTACCGTCCGCCGCCCATGTGCTCCGGCCGGTACGCGCCCTGCCGCATGCGCTCGGACCGGTAGCCGCCGCCCGGTCCCGAGCCGCCCCGGAGCCGTCCCGCACCCCGTCCCGGTGCGCCCCCTCGGGCGACCGCTGGGACGGGCTCGGGGCGGTCCCCGATGGCAACCTCGGGATGTCCTCGGAGTGCCGAACCCGTACGCGGCGTCGGCGTACGGGCGCCCGCGCGATGCGGTCCGTCGCGGCGGACCGATTCGGTGGCGATCCGTTCCTTCCTCTTCGCGTTCTTCGCCCTCTCGCGCACCTTCCTCGCGCTTCTCGACTTTCGCCGCCTTTCGCGGCTTTCTTCCAGAACGCCCGATTCTTCGATGTCGTTCTCACGCTCGGTGCGGGGTGTCCGAGGTGAAAGCGGGCCGCGGAGCCGCAGAGGGCGTGCGGAGGTGTGCGGGGATCAGCCCGGGACTCCTGTGCGGGTCGCCTCTCTCACGCCTCCGCGGGAATGGCCGGATGATGAGGGGGACCTTTGGTGTGCGCACCGGATGGCTGCCATTCATTCCCGTCGACGTTGCCTTCAGGTCACCCGCATTTACTTTCCTCCATCTCTGTGTCGTTGCCTCTTCGCTGATACCTCGAAGTTCTGCGTTTCCGTGCGTTCCGGTTCCCCGTTCTTCTCTTTTCGGTCATGCTTTCTCGGCCCGTCGGTAACTTTTTCGCTTTTCTCTCCGATCGGGGGAGCGCCTGGGGGAGGCGAGCCGTTTCGCTGTCCCGGTAGACGACGGGCAGAGGCGCGCAAAAGTGGAATTCAGCATTCCGCATCTCGTGGAGGGGCATGCTTCCCGGCAGGGGGAACCGGTGGCACGTTTTCCTGTGACCGGGCGACGGGCAGCCCTTACGCTTCGGTCGAGGTCCGGTCGCTTCACAGGGGGAGTCGCCATGCAGCCGCTGGAAGCCGGCGAACCGCGCACCATCGGCGCCTACCGGCTGCTCGGCAGACTCGGCGCGGGCGGCATGGGGCGGGTCTACCTGGGGCGGAGCGCGGGGGGCCGCACGGTCGCGGTGAAGGTGGTGCACCCGCACTTCGCCCTCGACGAGCAGTTCCGGGCCCGGTTCCGGCGCGAGGTGGACTCCGCGCGGCGCGTCGGGGCCCGGTGGACCGCTCCCGTTCTGGACGCCGACCCCGACGCTCCGGTGCCATGGGTGGCGACCGGCTACGTGGCGGGGCCGTCCCTCTCGCAGGCGGTGACCCGGCACGGCGCACTGCCCGAGCAGGCCGTGCGGGCGCTGGGCGGCGGCCTCGCGGAGGCACTGGGCGCCGTGCACCAGCAGGGCATCGTCCACCGTGACGTGAAGCCTTCCAACGTCCTCCTCGCCCTCGACGGGCCCCGGCTCATCGACTTCGGCATCGCCAGGGCCCTCGGCGCCACCGTCTCGCTCACCTCCACGGGGGCCTCCGTGGGATCGCCGGGCTACATGGCACCCGAGCAGATCCGGGGAGGCGACATCTCCGGAGCGGCCGACGTGTTCTCGCTCGGCGCGGTCCTCGCGTACGCCGCCACCGGCTCCGCACCCTTCCCCGGCGACTCCTCCGCCGTGCTCCTGTACAAGGTGGTCCACGAGGAGCCCGAACTCGGCGATCTTCGGGGCGAACTGAGGGACCTCATCGCCGCGTGCCTGGCGAAGAACCCGGACGCCCGGCCCTCGCCGCCCGACATCGCCCGCGCTCTCGCCCCCGCCGGGGCCGCGGTGTTGGTGGCGGCGGGCTGGCTGCCCGCCGAGCTCGTCCATGAGGTGAGCCGGGACGCCGTGGCGCTGCTCGACCTCGAACCCCAGGAGGGTCCGGTGCTGTCCGGCCCCGTCCCCTTCAGCAGCGCCTCGCTCGACGTACCTCCCGCCGACGGGCGAGGCGTTGAGAGCCGTACGACGGCACCAGCCGACGGCAGCGGCGAACAGAGCGCGCACGCGGGCACCCAGCCCTCCGAAGCCATGCCCTCCGACGCGTGGTCCTCCGGTGCGCAGTCCGACGGTGCGCAGTCCGTCGGCGCCCCGTCCGCCGGTGCTCTCGGCGTCTTCGGCCCACCGATCCCGCTGCCGGCCGACCGGGCCGGGGGCCGCTCCCCGTCGGACCCGCCCCACTCCCCGCACGGGCCGCGGTTCTCCGTCTCCATGAGCGCCGACAGACTGCCCGAGCAACGGCCCGGGGCCCGGGCGGGGCGGAGGGTGAGCTGCACCGTCGCGCTGGCCGTCGCCGGTGCGCTGGCCGTGGTGGGCCTGACCTCCGGCATGCTCGGCGACCTGCTGCCCTGGGGCGGCTCCGGCGATGCCGACAAGCGCAGCACCGACAGCGCCGCCTCGCCGCCCTCCACCTCTCCCTCCGGCCCCACGGACTCGCCCACGGGCTCCTCCACCGGCACCGGCTCGGGCACACCGTCCGGCGGCACCTCCTCCTCGCCCGCTCCCGGCGGTGAAGGAGACAGCGGCGAAGGAAGCGGGGGCGGGGGGAGCGACGACGGGATCGCTGCCCTGCCCAAGGTGTTCGTTGGGACCTGGTCCGGGCCGACCCTCGAACGCTCGGGCGCCTCGCACGGCATCCTCACCGCCGTCTTCACCGAGGGGAAGAAGGGGCAGGACGTAGTCCGGATGACCCAGTCGATCACCTTCCTCGATTCGCAGGTCTCCTGCTCCAGCATCGGGATGCTCTCCTCCGGTACCGAGAAGGTGCTGAAGATCCATGAGCGCTCGGTCGCCGACAGCTCCGCCAGCCTCTTCTGCACCGGGGCCGAGGCGGAGCTGACCTTCACCCTCAACGACGACGGGACCCTCGCCTACCGGTCCTACGAGGAGGCCGCCGGACTTCCCACCGGCACGCTGAGCCGGTCCGGCCGCTGAACCCGGCAAGGGCTGGCGTAGGCTGATTCGGTCCGTGGATCCGTCGAAACACCGCCGAAAGGTGACAGCCCGGTGACCGAGAAGGCCGACCTTCAGCCCATCCTCGACCGCGCCGCCGAAGGCGGGCGGATCTCTGCGGAGGAGGCGCTCGACCTGTACCGGTCGGCCCCGCTGCACGCGCTCGGAGCAGCGGCCGACGCCGTGCGCCGACGCCGCTACGCGGGTACGGAGCACATCGCGACGTACATCATCGAGCGCAACATCAACTACACCAACGTGTGCGTCACGGCGTGCAAGTTCTGCGCCTTCTACGCCGCGCCGAAGGACACCGCCAAGGGCTGGTCCCGCGACCTCGACGACATCCTGCGCCGCTGCGCGGAGACCGTCGAACTGGGCGGCACCCAGATCATGTTCCAGGGCGGCCACCACCCGGACTACGGCGTGGAGTACTACGAGGAGCACTTCTCCGCCATCAAGAAGGCGTTCCCGCAGCTGGTGATCCACTCGCTGGGCGCCTCCGAGATCGAGCACATGGCCCGGATCTCCAAGGTGTCCGCCGAAGAGGCGATCCAGCGCATCCACGCCGCCGGTCTCGACTCCTTCGCCGGTGCCGGCGCCGAACTCCTGCCGGCCCGCCCGCGCAAGGCGATCGCTCCGCTCAAGGAGTCCGGTGAGCGCTGGCTGGAGATCATGGAGATCGCGCACAACCTCGGTGTCGAGTCCACCTCCACCATGCTGATGGGCACCGGCGAGACCAACGCCGAGCGCATCGAGCACCTCCGCATGATCCGTGACGTGCAGGACCGTACGGGCGGCTTCCGCGCCTTCATCCCGTACACCTACCAGCCGGAGAACAACCACCTGAAGGGCCGCACGCACGCGACGCTCTTCGAGTACCTCCGCATGATCGCCATCGCGCGCCTCTTCCTGGACAACGTCGCGCACATCCAGGGCTCCTGGCTGACCACCGGCAAGGAGGTCGGCCAGCTGTCGCTGCACTACGGCGCGGACGACCTCGGCTCGATCATGCTGGAGGAGAACGTCGTCTCCTCCGCGGGTGCCAAGCACCGCTCCAACCGCCTGGAGATCATCGACCTGATCCGCAAGGCCGGTCGCGTGCCCGCGCAGCGTGCCACGACGTACGAGCACCTGGTCGTCCACGAGGACCCGGCGCTGGACCCGGTCGACGACCGTGTCGTCTCGCACATCTCGTCCACGGCCATCGAGGGCGGCACCGCCCACCCCGAGCTGAAGCTCCTCGACGCCAACTGAGTTCTGTCGCGCGACCGGCATTCCGTCCTCCTTCCGTCTCTCCCCGACCGCTCCGGGCCAGGTGCTCACCGTGCTGACGATTCATGCCGCCGATCTGCTGCTGCCCGGCCCCGGGCGGCGGGCGGTCGCCGGTGGTGCGGTGCTCGTCAGGGACGGAGCACTCGCGGCCGTCGGCCCGTACGAGGACCTCGCCGCCGGGCATCCGACGGCCCGGGTACGCCGTTGGCCGGGGCTGCTGACGCCCGGGCTCGTCCAGCCGCAGGGCAGCGCGCTGCTGGAACGGGCCTACCACCCCGACCCCCAGGAGTCGGACGTCCTCGGCACCGAGCCCCTGACCGGCGCGGCGCTGGGCGGCGTGGACATGGACGACAGCCGGTGGGGCGCGAGTGCGCGGCGCGGGGTGCAGCGGATGCTCGCCCACGGCACCGTCGCCGTGGTGGGACCGCTCAGCCGGCCCGCGGTGGCGGACGCGGTGCAGCGGTCGGGGATGCGCATCCTCGGCGGGGCCCCGGCCGAGGAGACCGGCACGCGGCCCTCGCTGGACCCGCTCGCGTGGCGTCGTACGGCAGCCGAGACGTTTGCCGCTCCGGCGCTCGACGCCGAGAACCGGGCCGCGGACTTCGCGGTCTTCGACGCCCCCGACGAGGAGACCCTCCTCGGGGTGGGTGCGGCCTGTTGTGTCGTCACCGTCCTCGGCGGACGGATGGTCCACCGGCGGCGCTGACGGTACGGCCCCGGGGCCGCACCTGGCTGTGCCAGCCACCGACGACGGTGTCAGCCGCCGACGACGGTGGTCCCTTCCTCCTCCATGGGGTGCTCGTCGGCGTACGCCACCAGCCGCAGGAAGTCGGCGTCGCCGGCGATCGCGGTCAACTGCTCCACCGTGACCGGAGCGGAGGCTGCGTGGAGGTCGTCCGGCGAGATGCTGAGCCCGACCAGGCTGCCGGCGTAACGGAATTCGACGCTGACGCCCGTCGTGGTGGCGCTGTTCATGGCCGCTGTCCGGGCCGTCGCGTGTATGCCACCGGGCAATACGACCTCCTGGCAGGTGGAGTGCTTCGCCGGGTCGTTCACACACGCCGCCGCGTGGCGGTCCTCGGCCTCCTTCGCGGGTCGCACGGAGAAGGTGAGCGGGAAGGCGGCGGTGCCGTCCGCCAGTTGATACTGATCGACCCTGAGGTCCACCGGCCGGATCGTCCCGGTGCCGGGGAGCAGAAGATCGATCGTGTTCGCGGCGGTCTGCTGGAACCTCTCCTGCCGCTTCCGCTCGGCGGCCGACAGGTCCGCCATCGAGGACTCGCCGGGCGAGGGCACCACGTGCACGGGCGTGCGGTACCCGGCGGAGGGGTCCGAGCCCGGACCTGACGTCGGACCTGATGCCGGACCTGATGCCGGGCCGGAGGTCTGACCGGCATCCGATGCGGAGCCCACCCCTGTGGCCTGGGCGGGGGCGCCGCTCGACCAGGGGGCCGTCACCGCGAAGATCCCCAGCGCCACTGCTGCGGTCACCCCCGCGCCCATGACGACCTGGGCGCGGGCACGGCGCCGGCGTCCCTGGGCCACCGCACCGGCCACCAGATCCTCAGGAAGCTGGGCCTGATCGGAGGTGCGCTCCATGGCGGCCCTGAGCAGCGCCGCGCTCGTCTCCCGTTCAAAGTCCGTGGGGTCGGTCAGCATGGTCGTACTCCTCTTCGTGTTCGTGCGTCTCATGCCTGGTGGGAATAGAGGTGGGCGTCGCCGAGCCGCGTCCGCAGCCGGGCCAGCGAGCGCGAACACTGGCTCTTGACCGTGGATTCGCTGCACCGCATCAGCCGGGAGACCGTCGCGACGCTCAGGTCCTCCCAGTACCGCAGGACGACCATCGCCCGGGCGCGCGGCGGCAGTTCGGAGAGCGCGGAGAGCAGCGTCACCGTCAGCTCGGGCCTCACGGGAGAAGGGGCCGGGTCAGCGCGCGAGTGGGCGATCAGATCGCGGAGACGGCGACGCCGCTCCGCGAGGTAGGTGCGGGTGAGGACCGTGCGGGCGTACGCGTGCGGATGCTCGGCCGCGACCACCCGACGCCAGTGCTGGAACAGCTTCGCCAGCGTGGTCTGTGTCAGGTCCCGGGCTGCCTCCGCGTCACCGCAGAGGAGATAGGCCGTGCGGTACAGCCCGCGCTGGGCGGCTCGCGCGAACTCCTCGAAATCCTGGACCGCTAAGCCCTGCGCCGGTGTACGGGTGCGGTCGGGAACGGGTGTGGAGTCCCGGCCTCGTGATGTGCTCATCTTTCCCCCTCGTCTCTGTCGTCTTCACCTCTGTCGTTCTTCACCCCTTCTTGAGTGCTCCCGCAGCCGAAAGGTTGAGGACGAATTTCACGCAGTTTCCCGGCACCGCCCACGGCGTTTCCGTGCGCCGCCCATGAACGTTCCGGGCGCCGCGCACGGAGATTCCGGGCGCTCCCGCACGGAGGTGCGGCGACCGGGCAGCGCCGCCGTCGGGTCGCGGGGAGCGGGCTGCTTGAATGGGAGGGTGACCCGAGCATCCCTGGAAAAGCAGCCGCACGAAGTCGCCTCGATGTTCGACGACGTGGCGCGACGGTACGACCTGACCAACGACGTGCTCTCGCTCGGACAGGCCCGGCTCTGGCGCAAGGAGGTCGCCAAGGCGGTCGACGCGCGCCCGGGGCAGAAGATCCTGGACCTGGCCGCCGGTACGGCCACCTCCTCGCAGCCCTTCGCGCAGGCCGGCGCCTACGTCGTGCCCTGCGACTTCTCGATCGGCATGCTGAAGGTGGGCAAGGAGCGCCACCCCTGGATGCCGTTCACGGCGGGCGACGGGACGAAGCTCCCGTTCAAGGACGAGACCTTCGACGCGGTCACCATCTCCTTCGGGCTCCGCAACATCCAGGACACCGCCGCCGCCCTGAGCGAGCTGTACCGGGTCACCAAGCCCGGCGGCCGGGTCGTGATCTGCGAGTTCTCGCAGCCCACCTGGACGCCGTTCCGCACGGTGTACATGGAGTACCTGATGAAGGCGCTGCCGCCCCTCGCCACCGCGGTGAGCAGCAACCCGGACGCGTACGTCTACCTCGCCGAGTCCATCCGCGCCTGGCCCGACCAGGTCGGACTCGCGACCCTGCTGCAGAAGGCCGGCTGGTCGAGCGTCGCGTGGCGCAACCTCACCGGCGGCGTGGTCGCGCTGCACCGGGGCGTACGCGCCTGAGTGCCGCGGACGCCGGTACGTTCACGGAAACGGGCGGCACCCGGACGCACCCCCGCGCGTGCGGCGGGTGGTTCCGGGTGCCGAGTGTCCGGGTGCCGAGTGGGATTTCCGTCAGGCGGTCATGCTCCTGGCGCGCTCCCCAGCTCCAGCCGGTAGCAGAGCGCCGTACGCGGGACCCCGGTGGTGATCTCGTACGACTCGGCGTGGTGCATCCCGAGCCGCTCGGCGACCGCGACCGAGCGGCGGTTGCGCGAGTCGATCATCGCCACGACCTCGGTGACGCCCGCCGCCCGTACGCGTTCCAGCGTGGTGCGGGCCGCGGTGGTCGCGTAGCCGTGGCCCCAGGCGGTGCGTCCCAGCCGCCAGCCGATCTCGATCGCTCCGACCGGCCCGAAGCTGGGGTGCGGCCATGGCTGCGCGCCGGTGAATCCCAGGACTTCGCCGGCCTCGTCGGTCACCGTCCAGAGACAGAAGCCGAGTTCGGCATCGTGCCGGCGCTGGCGCGCGGTCAACTCCTCGTACACCGAGAACTCCGCGCTCCGGCCGCCGTGGAACTCCATCACCTCCGGGTCGTCGAAGACCCGGTACCAGCTCAGGGTGTCCTCGTCGGTGGGGACCCGCAGGCGGACCGCCGGGTGGGAGGAAGGCGCGATCGTCATCGGGGAGCCCTTCGGTAAGTTGATCTGCCGGTCCCCATAGACTGCATGGGACCGGTGCCCCGCGGCACGCGATTTCGAGTCTTCGGGAGATCCGACCGTGACCGAGCCCCTCTCCGAACACAGCGCGGACGTGATTGTCGTCGGAGCGGGCCCAGCCGGCTCCACGACCGCGTACTACCTCGCCAAGGCCGGGCTCGACGTCCTGCTGCTGGAGAAGACCGCGTTCCCCAGGGAGAAGGTCTGCGGCGACGGTCTCACCCCCCGCGCGACCAAGCAGTTGGTCTCCATGGGCATCGACATCTCCGAAGAGGCCGGCTGGTCGCGGAACAAGGGCCTCCGCATCATCGGTGGCGGCGTCCGCCTCCAGCTCGACTGGCCCGACCTCGCCTCGTACCCGGACTACGGCCTCGTGCGCAAGCGCGACGACTTCGACGAGCAGCTCGCCCGGCAGGCGCAGAAGGCCGGCGCGCGACTCTACGAGCGCGCCAACGTCGGCGCCCCGATCATCGACGAGCGCACCGGCCGCATCACCGGCGTCAACGCCAAGCTCGGCGAGGAGAAGACCCCGGTCACCTTCCACGCCCCGCTGGTCGTCGCCGCCGACGGCAACTCCACCCGGCTCTCCCTCGCCATGGGCCTGCACCGCCGCGAGGACCGCCCGATGGGCGTCGCGGTCCGTACGTACTTCACCTCGCCGCGCCACGACGACGACTACCTGGAGTCCTGGCTCGAACTCTGGGACCGGCGCGGCCCGCAGGACCGCCTGCTCCCCGGGTACGGCTGGATCTTCGGCATGGGCGACGGCACCTCCAACGTCGGCCTCGGCATCCTCAACTCCTCCTCCGCGTTCCGGGAGCTGGACTGGCGCGAGGTCCTCAAGGCCTGGTGCGCGTCGATGCCGGCGGACTGGGGCTACACCCCGGAGAACATGACGACGCCCATCCGCGGCGCCGCCCTCCCGATGGCCTTCAACCGCCAGCCGCACTACACCAAGGGCCTGCTGCTCGTCGGTGACGCGGGCGGTCTCGTCAACCCGTTCAACGGCGAGGGCATCGCGTACGCCATGGAGTCCGGCCAGATCGCCGCCGACGTCATCGTGCAGGCCACCGCCCGCGCGACTCCGGCCCAGCGCGAACTGGCGCTGCACAACTACCCGAAGATCCTCAAGGACACCTACGGCGGCTACTACACGCTGGGCCGCGCGTTCGTGAAGATCATCGGCAACCCGAAGATCATGAAGATCGCCACGCAGCGCGGCCTCACCCACCCGCTGCTGATGAAGTTCACCCTGAAGATGCTGGCCAACCTCACCGACCCGACGGGCGGCGACGCGATGGACCGCATCATCAACGGGCTGTCGAAGGTGGCACCGAAGGCCTGAGGCGGGGGGTGGGCGCTCGGGCGCTCGTGTCCCGTGGTGAGTGACGGGAGTGACGGACGGCTCCGGGGTTGGCGGATGTGCCGCCACAGGGGCCTTCGTGCTCAGGACCGGGTCGTCGACACCCTCCTTGTTGTGTACACGGCTGGTCGTGGCGAGGATGGGGCCGGAGAAGGCAGTCAACGGGAGCGTGTTCTGGGGGAGACATGAGCACAGGGGTTGTCGCTCTGCTGGTGGCTGTCGTCGGTGTGTTGGGCACGCTCCTCGCCCCGGTCACCACAGCCTGGGTGAGTGCACGTACGCGTCGGCAGGAGTTCGAGTTCCAACAGAGCGCCGACAAGGTCAACCGGCAGGTGGAAGACGCCAAGGAGAATGTGGAGCGCAGACGCACGATATACGTGGCTCTCAACTCCGTCGCGCGCCGCTATCGGTTGCAGATGATGGACGAACTTCGCGCCATACAGGCCGGGACGCTGCTCGAGTCCGACGATCCGACGGAGGGGGTGCGGGCGGAGTTCCAGAGCACATACGCCGAGGCGCAGATGCTGGTGCCCGATTCGGTCCTGGGCCCCTCGCGTGCGGTGCGTGTCGCCCTCGCCGAAGCGCGGAAAATGATGGATGCCCTGCGGGGCGGGAGCTCCTACACGCCTGAAGACTGGCAGGAGGCGCATGCCTTCCTGCTCCGGCTGTGGGACGTCATGGGCGAGATGCTGGTTGCCATGCGGCAGGACCTCGGCGTCACGGGCGCGCCCGAACATTGAGGTGAGGCAAGCCCGGCCACCGGCGAACGGTTACGCAGGTGGATCGACGAGCGGCCCGATCAGGCCCGATCGTCGTACGCCCGGCGTGCCGCGATGAGTTCTCGTTGCGCCGACTGTCTTCTTACGTACACCGCGAGTGGACGACGGAAGACCGGCGCAAGACCGGTCGGAAGACCAGGGAGCGAGCCCGTGCGCATCGTCATCAGTGAATTCATCAGCCTCGACGGCGTCGTGCAGGCGCCGGGCGGTCCGGAGGAGGACACGGACGGCGGGTTCGCGCACGGCGGCTGGTCGCACCCGTACTTCGACCCGGAGATCGTGGGAGGGACCTTCGACGACGTCCTGGCCAAGGCAGACGCGCTGCTCTTCGGGCGCCGTACCTGGCGGACGATGGCCGGGGCGTGGCCGGACCGGGCGGGCGACCCGTTCGCCGACCGGATGAACACCATCGAGAAGTACGTGGTGTCGGGGACGCTCTCCGCCCAGGACCTGGTGTGGGCGAACACCACGCTCATCCCGGGCGGCGACGCGGTCGGCCGCATCCGCGCCCTGCGCGAGGCCGGAGGCGGCGATCTGGCGGTCATGGGCAGTCCCACCCTCGCCCGGACCCTCCTGAGCGAGGGCCTGGTCGACGAGCTGCGGCTGATGATCATGCCGGTGCTGCTCGGCGGCGGTAAGACGATCTTCCCGGCGGACGGCGGCCTGCGCGCTCTGGAACTGGTCTCGACGGTCACCAGCCCCGCCGGGGTGAACGTGTGCACCTACCGCCCGGCCGCCACGCATGCCTGATCGACTCGTACGAACGCCTGGTCGAGTGTGGTGACCTCGGCCGGGTAATGCCTTGCGCCGCGTCCGGGTGCCGCACACCATCGGGTCCATGAGAGCTGACGTGCGGTACGACGACGATGCCCTGGTGCTGACGAGCGATCCGACGGAGGAAGGCCTCTACCACCTGCCCCGCGCCGGGGAACCGGTGGACGAGAGCCGCCGCCGGGCCCTCACCCTCGCGGAGGCGCTGCACGTGCGCATCCGGCCGGTCGGTACGGCGGAGGCGGTACTCCGCGACTGGGCGGTCGGCGGCCCGAAGAACGGCCCGGCGCGATGGGCGGACCCGACCACCGCCGTGCCGAAGCGCGTACGAGCCGGAGCGATCGTGATCCGCGACGGACAGATTCTCCTCATCCGGCAGTCCGACCGCCGCTACACCTGGTACGAGATCCCCGGCGGCGGTGTGGAGGCGGGGGAGACCCTGCACGAGGCGGTGGTTCGGGAGTTGCGGGAGGAGACCGCTCTCGACGGGAGCGTGGCGGGGGAGGTGGCCCGGGTCTGGAAGGAGGGGACCCGGCAGCACTACTTCCTCGTACACGCCGAGGGGGAGGTCGGCGCCGAGGACCAACTCGACAACTACGGCGGCCGGCCCGTGTGGAGGCCCGTCGCCGACCTGCCCGGGACCGCGCTCTGGCCCCGGCGGCTGAGCTGGCGCATCGCCCACTGGCAGCACGCCGGCTGGCCCATAGTTCCGGTTGAACTAGCAGACAGTGTCAAGGACTTGGGGAAGCCCTGTACCTGGTAGTCAGGGAGTGGTGGCCAGTCGGGGCCGGTCGGCGGGGTAGGTCGGCGGGCTGGTCACGGGTGGCCGGTCGCGGGTGGCCGGTCGCGGGTGGCCGGTCACGGGGCGCGGTGCGCGTCGCACCCCGCGTGCGACAGCAGTACGTACGTCAACGGGCGCACGTTCCACTCCAGGTGGCGGCCCTTGCGGAGCCTGAGTACGAACCCGCAGGGCTCGCCCCGGTGCAGCGCGCCGAGAGCGGGGATCCAGCCGCCGTGATCCGCCCACCGGCGCGCCCTGTCGGCCTCGTGCGGCGGCAGGCCGAGGACGTGGCTCGCGCGGAGCTGGCTGCGGATGACGCGGATGGCGTCCAGCGGTTCCGGCAGCACGCGGAGGTCCACCGGCTCGGGCACGAATCCGCTCGCGGGCCCGTAACAGAGCACTTCGAAAGGTAATCCGGTGTGCCGGTGTGCCTCGGCGGGGCTGGAGGTTGTTCGGAGCGAGGTGCGCATGGTGGACCGTCCGATCGCGGCGTCGGGCTGCCCTTCCCCTGGGCTGCTTGGCTGACGCCGGGGGCGAAGAGCGGTCAGGGAAGCCCTGACCGTCAACCAACATGCGGGCAGGGCATTTCGGGTCGGCCCGGCGCCGAACGGAGTGCGGTTCGGCGACCGGGTGCGACGTACGGTGACGGTAGCGTCACTGCGCCGTTGGGTGCAACCGTGGGACGTCCCAATGTTGGGCCGATCTGGCGGGCTGCCCCCTGCCTGAGGTCGCAGACAGGGGGATCGTGCACTATCGGATCAGGTGGTCGAACTCGCCCGCTTTGACGCCGAGGATGAATGCGCGCAGTTTGGTGACGCTCGTTGTGACGACGACTTCGGGTTCGTCGCTCTCGCGCACTCTGATCGATCCGTCAACGGGTGCCAGCTCGATACAGCTTTGGTTGTCATCGGCCCCTGAGAAGGAGGATTTCTGCCACTTGATTGCGTCGGTCATGCCGATGGGCTCACATTTCCTGTGCGATGTGTTGGATGAATTCTGTCGACTTCTCGGTGCTGAGTGAGATCGACTCGATGGAGTCAAGAAGCGCTCGATAACGTGCGAGTTGCGCCTCGGCGTCCAGGAACCCGGCATCGAACGCGCTGTCCAGCTGAACCGTGTCCAGGGCGGGGATGGCTGCACCGGCGTAGAGCATCGAGTGCACCGAGCCGGTGATCCGCGCGCTGAACGGGATGACGCGAATCGTTACGGACGGCCACGATGAGACTGTGCAGAGGAAGGCGAGTTGCTCCTGCATCGCCGCAGCGTCGCAGTACTGCATGCGCAGGGCCGCCTCGTGGATGAACGCCTCGAAGGGGGTGGGTGCGGGGCGGTCGAAGATGTCGCGTCGTCGGGTGCGGTGTTCGACTCTCGCGTTCAGCTCAGCGGCAGGCAGGTCTGAGATTCCGCTGCGGATGAGGTCGCGCGCATACGACTCGGTCTGGAAGATTCCAGGGATCGTGAGCATCTGGATCGCGCGGAGGTGTGTTGCCTTGTATTCGAGCTCGGCGAGATCCAGGAATCCTGGCGAGAGTATTCCGCGATACTCGTCCCACCATCCCTTGGGTCGCTCCTCGGCCATGCTTGCGAGCGCGTCGATGAGGTGCTTATCGGTGGATGAATAGTGAGCGGCGAGCCGGCGCACGCGCTCGTCGCTCACTCCATATCGACCTGATTCGATGTGGCTGATCTGGGCGCGCTCGCCGCCGAGATAGGCGGCGGCCTGACTCCCTGACA
The DNA here is from genome assembly GCF_053597235.1 of Streptomyces sp. NPDC001493. Taxonomy (NCBI): domain Bacteria; kingdom Bacillati; phylum Actinomycetota; class Actinomycetes; order Kitasatosporales; family Streptomycetaceae; genus Streptomyces; species Streptomyces sp. NPDC001493. The sequence goes on along the minus strand of NZ_JBSFHV010000015.1, from coordinate 174,698 downwards.
GGCCAGCCCTCTCGCGCAACTTGCGTAGCTCTGCGCCCAACCGCCTCTGGCGGGCGGTCGGGTAGCTCCGTGGCGGCATTGGGTCCTCCCCTTGGTGCGGCTACGAGTGTGCCGCGCCTCCCTGCCGCCGGTCCACTCGTATGGGTGTTACGGGAGTCCCAATGTTGTGCCGTCCCATCGTTGTGCCCTAGCGTCCGGATTGCTGGAAGTCGGCGTTGGTCATGTCGAAGTGCAGCTGCGCGCAGCCCTATTGAGGATCCTGGCGCGGCCATTGCCACGGCGTCAGCCTTGTCGGCTCGGTCCCGGAGAATTGCTCGCGTAGGGAGAACTCGTCATGGCCGTCGTAACGACCCCGCCCCCGTCCGCTCCGCCCGTGGGATCGCCACTGCCGCGACGCGGCGACCGCTACCGGGTGGTGGCGCCGAACAACGCCCACGCCCCCAAGCTGGTACGGGACTTCGTCGCCACACTCCTACGGATGACCGGGCATCCCGGGCTGGTTGACGACGCCCGGTTGTGCGTGAGCGAGGTGGTGGGCAACGTGTACTGCCACACGCGGTCACGGCTGATCCGCGTGGACGTGGCGATCGCCCCGCACCAGATCAGGGTCCACGTGACCGACGACCAGCCGGACCCGTTGCCGCTCTCCGCTCCGGGACCCGGCGCGGAGAGCGGCCGGGGGCTGCTCATCGTGGACCGGCTGGCCGTGCGCTGGGGAGCCACCGTGCAGGGGCGGGGGACGCGGCAGACGAAGACGGTCTGGTTCGTGTTGACGGCACCCGTACCGGAGCCCGCCCCGTAGCCCATGCCGCCGTGGCCGTACTGGACCGGCGGGGGCCGTCGAGCGGGCTGCCGGTGGTCGGCGGCCCGTCCGAACGGGCCGTTCCTGGGGATATCCCCACCCCGCTCGCTGGCCCCAGCAGCACCACCGATCGGCGTGCCAACCGGATGTTCCCGGGACGGTCACCGCCGGAGGATGAATGACATCCGATGGCAATCCAGACCAGGCACCGAGGACCACCCATGTCACACATCCGCCCGCCCCACCGACGTACCCGCCGCGCACTGTCCGCCGTAGCCCTCCTGGCGGTGACCGGCGGGATCGTCACGGCCTGCGGCCAGGAGGATTCCGCTGCTCCGAAGGCGAGCCCGAAGGCGACCGCGTCCAAGTCCGCGGGGACGGCTCAGGCGGACGCGTCGAAGCTGCGCATGGTCGACAGCGACGGCCACCGCGTCGCGTTCCACATCACCGCGGGGCACGGCCCGGCCATCGTCCTCGACTCGGGCGGCGGGGAGGACTCCTCGTACTGGAAGGACATCGCTCCCCGGCTCCACGCGGACACCGGTGCGACGGTCATCACGTACGACCGGGCCGGCCTCGGTCAGAGCGAGGTGGTGCCCGGGCCGTGGGACGTGGAGGGCGCCGTCAGCGACCTGAAGACGGGGCTCACCGAGCTGGGGGTCACCAAGGACGTGATCCTGGTGTCCCACTCGCAGGCCGGCGAGGTCGCGACGTACTTCACCAAGGAGAACCCGAAGATGGTCTCCGCCTCCGTACTCGTTGACGCCAACCTGCCCCCGTTCTTCACGGACGAGGAGATCGCCCGGCTCGTCGCCGCGAGCCAGCCGGAGGTGGACGCCGCGAAGAAGGACCCCACCAAGCCCGCGAACCGTCAACTGATCGAGACCGCCGAGAACTTCACCCCGGCGCACCAGGCGTACAACAAGATGTCCTGGCCGGACAGCGTCCCCGCAGACGTCATCGTGTCGGAGAAGACCCCCTTCGACAGGTCGCCCGAGGACGCCCAGCGCTGGCGCGACGCCGCCGCGACGTTCGTCCAGCAGGCGCCGAACCGGACGCTCGTCACCGCGACCGGCAGCTCGCACGACGTCCCGAAGGACCGGCCCGACTTCGTGGTGGAGCAGATCGAGAAGATGGTGTCGGCGCAGGGCTGACCCTGCCGCGTGCGGGTGCGCACGGGCTGGTCGGGCGGGTGCGCGCGGGCCGGTGGGGTGGGTGCGCGGGGCCGGTCGGACGGGGGCGCAGGGGCCGGTAAACCTGCACGTCCCACGTCCCCTATAGGGATGAACCGGGACGCATCCTCTCGCCCGGGGGTTCAGGGCCTGATCATGATGTGCCCTGTCTCGGTGACGTCCCTCAGTTTCCGTGCCCGCCGTTCCGGCGGGCCGCTGGGGCGTGCGCAGACGGAGGAGCATCACATTGTCCGGTCAGCAGGCTGAGCAAGGTGTCGGTGAGTTCGCGGTCGGCGGGACGGCCCACTTCGAGGCGCAGACCACGGGCCCGGCGCCCCGGCCCGACGAGGAATGGGAACTCCCGAACGGCTTCGCCCACGTCTTCTACGGCGAGAACAACGGCGGCATCCGGAGGCCGGTCCTCCTGGCCGACGGGTTCAACCTCGGGCCGTCCGACCTGGAGAAGCTCTTCCTCGGCCTGGACGGAGGCGAGTACTCCCTCCTCACGGAGATCCGCCGGTCCGGCCGGGACGTCGTCCTCATCGGCTACGACGAGCGCAGCGCCTCCCTCCTCGACAACGCCAAGACCGTCACCGCCGCGATCCAGCGCACCATCGCCGAGCGGGAAGGGAACGCCCCGCTGACCGTGGGCGGCTTCAGCATGGGCGGGATCATCAGCCGCTACGTCCTCGCCAAGCTGGAGGGCCAGGGCATCGACCACCAGACGGCCCTCTACTTCTCCTACGACAGCCCGCACCGGGGCGCCGTCATCCCCATCGGGCTCCAGGCCTTCTCCTACTTCATCCCGCTGGCCAACAAGTTCGCCCAGCAGATGGACAGCCCGGCCGCACGCGAGATGCTCTGGCGCCACTACGACCGGGAGACCGAGACCGTCGGGGTCGCCCCCGAGCGCGAGAAGTTCCTCGCGGAGCTCCGCTCGGTCGGATTCTGGCCGCAGATCCCCCGCCTGATCGCGGTGGCCAACGGCCGCGGCGACGGCCAGGGGCCTGCCATCAACCCGGGCCAGGTAGCGCTCGCCAGCGTCGGCCGGCTGATCTACCCCGGCACCACCTTCTACACCCAGGGCGAAGGCCACGAGGTCGTCGTCGCCGAACTGAAGCGGCTCTTCCCGGCGGCCGAGAAGACCATCACCACCAGCGGCTTCCCGGAGCTCGACGGTGCGCCCGGCGGCACGCTCGACTCGTACGGCATCCTCGGCGCGATGCTGGAGAAGTTCGGCGCCGAGATCGAACTCAACCACCCCGACATCTGCTTTGTCCCGACGGTGAGCGCCGTCGCCATCCGCGACATCGACCAGCCGGACGACCTCTACGCGAACGTCGACGGGCTGCCGCCGGAGGAGAGCGACTTCGACGAGTTCCTCTGCTCGTCCGAGACCACCGGGCACACCCGGATCACCGAGCAGCTCGGCAGCTGGCTCCTGGAGCGCCTGCCCGAGTAGTTCCCCCGCCCGGCCCCTCACTTGCCCGCCCGGGCCCACTGGCCCACTCGGGCCTCACTGGCCACCGCCCACCCCGACTGGCAGCCGAGCGGAGGGGTGGGCGGGTGGGGCAGCAGGGTTCTGCCCGGGGGCGGGTTCGCTTGCGGACCCGCCCCCGGCAGGGGCTTTGGCGGTGCTGTGTACGAAGGGCCTGGCGGGGGAGCACCCGACGTCTGCTTTGTAAGAGCAGCGTTGGCGGGGCTGGTCCCCCGCATGCGCGGGGAGCACGCCGCGCTGGTGTGGATCGGGGCCACGCACTCGGGACCATCCCGCACGCGCGGGGAGCACCGGGCCCGCATCGTCTTTGACAGCTGGAGCGGGGGACCATCCCCGCACGCGCGGGGAGCACGACGGGCTCGCCATCGTCGAGGGCGCCCCGAAGGGACCATCCCCGCACGCGCGGGGAGCACTACTGCGACAACGACACGCCGGCCTCCGACCCGGGACCATCCCCGCACGCGCGGGGAGCACTTCCCGCCCTTCCCGCCATACCTGAACGTCAAGGGACCATCCCCGCACGCGCGGGGAGCACATCCGCACAGTCGTCGACGACTTGCTCCCCAAGGGACCATCCCCGCACGCGCGGGGAGCACCGGCTGAGTTGGAAGCCCATCTCAGGGAGCAGGGGGACCATCCCCGCACGCGCGGGGAGCACGCGTCCGCATCGGTATCGACGTCGACACCCGGGGGACCATCCCCGCACGCGCGGGGAGCACCACGCCTCGCGCTGCTCGTCGACGGTGAGGTTGGGACCATCCCCGCACGCGCGGGGAGCACTCTTCCTGACCTGCGGCGTTACAAAGCAGGAAGGCCGCTGGAGGCCAACTTCACCGAGTCCGGCATTTGGTGCATTCTGCCTCCTTGGCTTCGGGCGCACCTCGCGGTCCGTCACCTCGCCGTAGAGGGGGGCCGCGTCGCCCCTGATCCCCGAGCGTACCCAGCGGCCACCCGCACCGCCGCCGCCTCCGTCGATCCGCCTTCGGCCGCCTCCGCAGATCCGCCTCCACACCACCGCCGCCCAACACGGCAGGGCCCCCGACACAGCAAGGCCCCAACGCACCAAGGGCCGCCCCTCCCGAGCGGGGGAGGGGCGGCCCTTGGCCGTGCTCGGCTCGACGACGAGCCGCCGTGAGCGAGCTTGTGAATCAGTGAACGCACTCAGCCCGAGCCAGTCGGCGAGAGACGTCCAGGCCCAACGCGAAGCGCCGACAGCCGACCGTGGGCCGACCCGACCCGACCGGACCCGACCCGTCAGAGAACCCGCACCGCGCCCGTCGGCTGGTCGTAGCTCAGGTCGCGCTGGACCGTGCCGGTGCTGGAGTTCTGCGCGCCGACGAATTGGCCGTCGCCCACGTAGATCGCCACGTGGTACGCGCTGCCAGCGCTGCCCCAGTAGAGGATGTCGCCGGGCTGGAGGCTGTCCAGCGAGACCTGCGTACCGGCCACCGACTGGTCCTGGGAGACGCGCGGCAGGCTGACGCCGACCGAGGCGTACGCGGCCTGGACCAGGCCCGAGCAGTCCCACGAGTTCGGGCCGGTGCCGCCGGAGACGTACGCGTCGCCGATCTGCGCCTTGGCGAAGGCGACCACCGCGGCGGCGGAGCCGGAGACGCTCGACGAGGAGGACGAAGAGGAGGCGGCGATGGTCGTCGCGGTGGCGGAGGAGCCGGAGGAGGCGCTGAGCGTGGTGCGCGCGGCGCTGCGGGAGGCGCGCGCGGCGGCCTCCTCCTTGGCCTCGGCTTCCGCCTTGGCCTTCGCGGCGGCTTCGGCCTTCTTCTTGGCCTCTGCCTTGCGGACGGCCTCGGCCTTGGCCTTGGTCGCCGTCTTCGCGGCGCTCTCGGCCGCAGCATCCTCGGAGGCACGCGTCTGGAGGTCGAGGGCGACCTGCTGCGTGGCCTGTACGGAGGCGTCGAGGGCGGTGGAGAGGCCGACGGTGATCGTGGGCATCTCGATGGTCTGGGTCACCGGCTCGGCCTGCGCGGGGCCGGCAGCGCCTGCGACCGCGATGGTGCTGAGCACGCCACCGGCAACTCCGGCCCGCAGCGTCGTCCTGGACGATCGCTGACGGGGCTTCCGGTGGCTGGGTATGTGAGCGGTGTGGGACATGAGTACTAGCGCTATCAGGGCTGTATGGCTCCCATCAAGAAACGTGTGTTGCGCCACAGTTACGTCCGGAATCTGAGAATCCGCTTGCGTGGAACCTTTATTGACCCCGTAACGGGCAAATTGGACACGCATCCATAACGCTGTGATCACGGGGTTTTGGCAATACGCCCGAATTGCCCGTCGCTTACCATCTGTTCACCCCGGTGGCCAAGCCCGCTTGATTCGGGGCAGGTACGACGTGACGCAGGTCACTGTATGTGCCACCTGTGAAGGGCAACCGCGCGCGCGGGCCCCGCGTCCACGCCCGACCTCGACGGGCGCGTTCCGGCGGGTGCCCCCGCGCTCTCCCCGGGAGCCTCGGCGCGTGTCCGTGCGCACCCCCGCCCGACACCTTCCATGCGCTCAGCCGGAGTCGCCCCGACGCTCTCTGCGTGAGTGCCCGGAGGTCGCCCCGGCGCTCGTGCCCCCGTTCACAGACTCGCTCACCGACGGACTCCCGATCGGTTCCGGACGGCTTCCGTCGGCTCCGGCCGCCCTCGGGTCACCTCGCCCCGGCCTCGGCCGGCACCTCTCCGCGCCCCGTACGCCCGGAAGTTCGCGCTTGCGGTGCGATGTCCACATCGTTCCGCGCAATCCCTCGTCCGAGTGGCATCGAATCCGGCGAATCCCTATATCACCCGTGCCTGTCCATCGCCAATTTGCGCGCAGCGGCAATCCGTTGATAGTGCGCCACCGCCTTGACCAGCGGTAACAACTTCGAATGTCACCACTCGTGATCACTTGGCCGCTTCTCGTGTGAACATCTCCGCTCATCCGACTTCATGATCGTTCGTCAGGTGGTGGAGATCACAAAGGCGTTGGTGTACCCCGTGTCGCAGATCACAGGACAGCGGGCATAGTATGCGGGGCAGTCGGGCTTGTGAACTGCCTCACATGTGCACGATCTTGGTGAGGTGGGGAGCCGGTCGCCCGATGCGGTCCAACGGTCAAGGACGACTGGAAGGAGCGAGGAGCGTGAATGCCTACGCGCCCATCCTCGTGCTCGGCGCCCTCGGGGCAGGGTTTGCGATCTTCTCCGTGGTCATGGCCACGCTTATCGGCCCCAAGCGCTACAACCGGGCAAAGCTCGAAGCGTACGAGTGCGGTATCGAACCCACTCCGACTCCCGCCGGAGGCGGTCGCTTCCCCATCAAGTACTACCTGACGGCGATGCTCTTCATCGTCTTCGACATCGAGATCGTCTTCCTCTATCCCTGGGCCGTCACTTTCGACGCCCTGGGGATGTTCGGGCTCGTGGAGATGCTGCTCTTCGTGCTCACCGTCTTCGTCGCCTACGCGTACGTGTGGCGGCGCGGCGGCCTGGAATGGGACTGAGGGGCTGAGGGGCACATGGGACTCGAAGAGAAACTGCCAAGTGGCTTCGTACTGACCACTGTCGAGCAGGCCGCCGGATGGGTACGGAAGTCTTCGGTCTTCCCCGCCACCTTCGGTCTGGCCTGCTGCGCCATCGAGATGATGACGACCGGAGCCGGGCGGTACGACCTCGCCCGCTTCGGGATGGAGGTCTTCCGGGGGTCGCCGCGCCAGGCGGACCTGATGATCGTCGCCGGGCGGGTCAGCCAGAAGATGGCGCCCGTGCTGCGGCAGGTCTACGACCAGATGCCGAATCCCAAGTGGGTCATTTCCATGGGGGTTTGTGCTTCATCGGGCGGTATGTTCAACAATTACGCCATTGTTCAGGGTGTTGACCACATTGTCCCCGTCGATATCTATTTGCCGGGGTGCCCGCCGCGTCCCGAGATGCTGATGGACGCCATCCTCAAACTCCACCAGAAGATCCAGGGCTCCAAGCTCGGGGTCAACGCGGAGGAAGCCGCCCGCGAGGCGGAGGAGGCGGCCCTCAAGGCGCTCCCCCTGATCGAGATGAAGGGGCTCCTCCGGTGAGCGACAACCCCAGCGGCGGCAACGGCGCCGCCGCCGACGGCCAGAACAGCGCCAACGGCCAGAACGGCGCCGCCCTCCCCACCCCCCGGGGCGACGGAGGCGAGGTCATCCGCGTACGGAAGGGGATGTTCGGCGCCAACAACGGCGGCGACACCTCCGGTTACGGCGGACTCGTCCGCACCGTTCGGCTGCCGCACGCGAGCCCCCGCCCGTACGGCGGCTGGTTCGACGAGGTGGCCGACGAGCTCGAAGGCGCCCTGGACGAGCAGGGGCTCGTACCCGAGAACGCCATCGAGCGGACCGTGGTCGACCGCGGCGAGCTGACCTTCCACATCGCGCGCGAGCACCTGGTGACCGTCGCCCGCACCCTGCGCGACGACCCGGCGCTCCGCTTCGAGCTCTGCACCGGCGTCAGCGGGGTCCACTTCCTCGGCGACAAGGGCCGCGAGCTGCACGCCGTGTACCACCTGCGGTCCCTCACCCACGGCCGGCTGATCCGGCTGGAGGTGTCCGCGCCCGACAGCGACCCGCACGTTCCCTCGCTGGTCGCGGTCTACCCGACCAACGACTGGCACGAGCGCGAGGCGTACGACTTCTTCGGGCTCGTCTTCGACGGGCACCCCGCGCTCACCCGGATCATGATGCCGGACGACTGGCAGGGCTTCCCGCAGCGCAAGGACTACCCGCTCGGCGGCATCGCCGTCGAGTACAAGGGCGCCCAGATCCCGGCTCCGGACCAGCGGAGGTCGTACTCCTGATGACCACTTCCCACGCAACGCCCCGCGACACGACCGAGGGGACTGTATATACAGTCACCGGCGGCGACTGGGACGAGGTCGTCGAGGCGGCCGGCAAGTCCGACGACGAACGCATCATCGTCAACATGGGGCCCCAGCACCCGTCCACGCACGGCGTGCTGCGGCTGATCCTGGAGATCGACGGCGAGACCGTCACCGAGGCCCGCTGCGGCATCGGCTACCTCCACACCGGCATCGAGAAGAACCTCGAATTCCGGAACTGGACCCAGGGCACCACGTTCGTCACGCGCATGGACTACCTGACGCCGTTCTTCAACGAGACGGCGTACTGCCTCGCGGTCGAGAAGCTCCTCGGCATCGAGGACCAGATCCCCGACCGCGCCAGCGTGATCCGCGTCCTGCTCATGGAGCTGAACCGGATCTCCTCGCACCTCGTGTGCATCGCCACCGGCGGCATGGAGCTCGGCTCCACCACGATCATGATCTACGGGTTCCGCGACCGTGAACTGATCCTCGACCTCTTCGAGCTGATCACCGGGCTCCGGATGAACCACGCGTTCGTCCGCCCCGGCGGCCTCGCCCAGGACCTGCCGCCCGGCGCGATCGACCAGATCCGCTCCTTCGTCACCACCATGAAGCGGAACCTGCCGGAGTACGACAAGCTCGCCACCGGCAACCCGATCTTCAAGGCGCGCATGCAGGACGTCGGCTACCTCGACCTCGCCGGCTGCGTCGCGCTCGGCGCCACCGGCCCGGTCCTGCGGTCCGCCGGCCTCCCGCACGACCTGCGCAAGACCGACCCGTACTGCGGCTACGAGACGTACGACTTCGACGTGCCGACCGCCGACACCTGCGACTCCTACGGGCGCTTCCTCATCCGTGTGGAAGAGATGCGTCAGTCGCTGCGGATCGTCGAGCAGTGCCTGGACCGGCTGGCGCCCGGCCCGGTCATGGTCGCCGACAAGAAGATCGCCTGGCCCGCGCAGCTCGCGCTCGGACCGGACGGGCTCGGCAACTCGCTCGAACACATCAAGAAGATCATGGGCACCTCCATGGAGGCCCTGATCCACCACTTCAAGCTGGTGACCGAGGGATTCCGGGTCCCCGCCGGGCAGGCGTACGTCGCCGTCGAATCGCCCAAGGGCGAACTCGGCGTGCACGTCGTCTCCGACGGCGGCACCCGCCCCTACCGGGTCCACTTCCGCGACCCGTCGTTCACCAACCTCCAGGCCATGGCGGCGATGTGCGAGGGCGGCCAGGTCGCCGACGTCATCGTCGCCGTCGCGTCCATCGACCCCGTGATGGGAGGCGTCGACCGGTGACCGCAGCGAATCAAGAGGTCAGTCTGGGGATGCCGCAGCTCCCCGCCCCCGCCTACCCCGACGACGTACGGGCCCGGCTCGAAACGGACGCGCGGGAGGTGATCGCCCGCTACCCCGACAGCCGCTCCGCGCTGCTGCCGCTGCTCCACCTCGTCCAGTCCGAGGAGGGGTACGTCTCCCGTACGGGCATGGCCCTCTGCGCCGAACTCCTCGGGCTCACCACGGCGGAGGTCACGGCCGTCGCGACCTTCTACACGATGTACCGGCGCAAGCCGAGCGGCGACTACCAGGTCGGTGTCTGCACCAACACCCTCTGCGCGGTCATGGGCGGCGACGCCATCTTCGACCGGCTCAAGACGCACCTGGGTGTCGGCAACGACGAGACCACCGACGACGGCAAGGTCACCCTCGAACACATCGAGTGCAACGCGGCCTGCGACTACGCGCCCGTCGTGATGGTGAACTGGGAGTTCTTCGACAACCAGACCCCCGAGAGCGCGACGAAGCTCGTCGACGACCTCATCGCCGGGCGGACCGTCGAACCCACCCGGGGCGCCCCGATCTGCTCGTACAAGGAGACCGCCCGCATCCTCGCCGGGTTCCCCGACGAGCGCCCCGGCGCGGTCGCCGCGAGCGGCGGCGCCGGACCCGCCTCCCTGGTCGGGCTCCGCCTCGCCAAGGGCGAAACCACCCCGGGACACCGGGTCGTCTCCCAGCGCCGGGACGTCCCCGCCGGCCGGCCGCACGACCCCTCGCCGTCCGAGCACCTCAGCTCGCACGACGCACCGCAGCAGACATCGGCCTCCGACCCGGACAACCCGGCCGGACCCGCAGCCGAGGAGGGGGAGTGATGACCTTGGCCGCCGAGATCGACAGGAACGGGACCAGCCCCGAGAAGCTCCTCTCCCCGGTCCTCTCCGCCCACTGGGACGAAGCGGAACCCTGGACGCTGGAGAGCTACCGCCGCCACGACGGGTACGAGGGCCTGCGCAAGGCCCTCGCCATGACGCCCGACGACCTGATCGCGTACGTCAAGGACTCCGGTCTGCGCGGACGCGGCGGCGCCGGCTTCCCCACCGGGATGAAATGGCAGTTCATCCCGCAGGGCGACGGCAAGCCGCACTACCTCGTCGTCAACGCCGACGAGTCGGAGCCCGGCACCTGCAAGGACATCCCGCTCCTCTTCGCCAACCCGCACAGCCTCATCGAGGGCATCGTGATCGCCTGCTACGCGATCCGCTCCTCGCACGCCTTCATCTACCTGCGCGGCGAGGTCGTGCCCGTCCTGCGGCGGCTGCACGAAGCCGTCCGCGAGGCGTACGCGGCCGGCTACCTCGGCAAGGACGCCCTCGGCCCCGGACTCGACCTCGAACTGACCGTGCACGCGGGCGCCGGGGCGTACATCTGCGGCGAGGAGACGGCGCTGCTCGACTCCCTCGAAGGACGGCGCGGCCAGCCCCGGCTGCGGCCCCCCTTCCCCGCGGTCGCCGGTCTGTACGCCTGCCCCACCGTGGTGAACAACGTGGAGTCCATCGCCTCGGTTCCCGCGATCCTCCAGCGCGGCAAGGACTGGTTCAAGTCGATGGGCAGCGAGAAGTCCCCGGGCTTCACGCTCTACTCGCTCAGCGGCCACGTCACCAGCCCCGGCCAGTACGAGGCCCCGCTCGGCATCACGCTGCGCCAGCTGCTCGACATGAGCGGCGGCATCCGCGCCGGGCACCGCCTCAAGTTCTGGACCCCGGGCGGCTCGTCCACCCCGATGTTCACCGACGAACACCTCGACGTCCCCCTCGACTACGAGGGCGTCGGCGCCGCCGGCTCCATGCTCGGCACCAAGGCGCTCCAGTGCTTCGACGAGACGACCTGCGTGGTGCGGGCCGTCACCCGGTGGACCGAGTTCTACGCCCACGAGTCCTGCGGCAAGTGCACACCCTGCCGCGAAGGCACCTACTGGCTCGTCCAGTTGCTCCGCGACATCGAAGCGGGCAAGGGCCGCCCCGGCGACCTCGACAAGCTCAACGACATCGCCGACAACATCAACGGCAAGTCCTTCTGCGCGCTGGGCGACGGTGCCGCCTCGCCGATCTTCTCCTCGCTGAAGTACTTCCGCGAGGAGTACGAGCAGCACATCACCGGCAAGGGCTGCCCCTTCGACCCCGCGAAGTCGACCCTCTGGGCCGACGACAAAGACACCGACGACCAAGACGCTCACCGGGGGGTGAACGCATGACAGTCACCACGAGTGCGCCCTCCGGGGGCGGACAGGCGGCCGTACCGCCCGAGGACCTCGTCACGCTGACCATCGACGGCATCGAGACCAGCGTCCCCAAGGGGACCCTCGTCATCCGCGCCGCCGAGGAACTCGGCATCGAGATCCCCCGGTTCTGCGACCACCCGCTCCTCGACCCGGCCGGCGCCTGCCGCCAGTGCATCGTCGAGGTGGAGGGCCAGCGCAAGCCGATGGCCTCCTGCACCATCACCTGCACCGACGGCATGGTCGTCAAGTCGCAGCTCACCTCGCCCGTCGCCGAGAAGGCCCAGAAGGGTGTGATGGAGCTGCTGCTCATCAACCACCCGCTGGACTGCCCGGTCTGCGACAAGGGCGGCGAGTGTCCGCTGCAGAACCAGTCGCTCTCGCACGGCACCGCCGAATCCCGTTTCGACGGGCGCAAGCGGACGTTCGAGAAGCCCGTCCCCATCTCCACCCAGGTGCTGCTGGACCGCGAACGCTGCGTGCTCTGCGCCCGCTGCACCCGGTTCTCCAACCAGGTGGCCGGCGACCCCATGATCGAGCTGCTGGAACGCGGCGCGCTCCAGCAGGTCGGCACCGGCGAGGGCGACCCCTTCGAGTCGTACTTCTCCGGCAACACCATCCAGATCTGCCCGGTCGGGGCGCTCACCTCGGCGGCGTACCGCTTCCGGTCGCGCCCCTTCGACCTGGTCTCCTCGCCCTCGGTCTGCGAACACTGCGCGGGCGGCTGCGCCACCCGCACCGACCACCGGCGCGGCAAGGTCATGCGCCGCCTCGCGGCCAACGACCCCGAGGTCAACGAAGAGTGGCTGTGCGACAAGGGACGCTTCGGCTTCCGCTACGCCCAGCAGCGCGACCGGCTCACCACCCCGCTGGTCCGCAACGCCGACGGCGACCTCGAACCCGCGTCCTGGCCGGAGGCGCTCGCCGCCGCCGCGGCGGGACTCGGCGCGGCACGCGGCCGGGCCGGGGTGCTGACCGGAGGCCGGCTCACCGTCGAGGACGCGTACGCGTACAGCAAGTTCGCGCGGGTCGCCCTGGGCACCAACGACATCGACTTCCGGGCCCGCGTCCACAGCGGCGAGGAGGCCGACTTCCTGGCCGCCCGCGTCGCCGGACGCGGCCGCGACCTGGACGGCGAGGGCGTCACCTACACCTCGCTGGAGAAGGCGTCGGCGGTCCTGCTCGCCGGATTCGAGTCCGAGGAGGAGGCGCCCGGCGTCTTCCTCCGGCTCCGCAAGGCCCACCGCAAGCACGGCCAGCGGACCTGGGCGCTCGCCTCGCACGCCACCCGCGGGCTGGAGAAGGCGGGCGGCACCCTGCTGCCGGCCGCCCCCGGCACCGAGACCGAGTGGCTGGACGCGCTCGCCGGAGGCGTCGGACTCGACGAGGCCGGAGCGGCCGCCGCCGAAGCGCTGCGCGGCGAGAACTCCGTCATCGTCGTCGGCGAACGGCTCGCCGGGGTCCCCGGCGCGCTGACCGCCGTCCTGCGCACCGCCACCGCCACCGGCGCCGCCCTGGTGTGGATTCCGCGCCGGGCCGGGGAACGCGGGGCGCTGGAAGCCGGGGCCCTGCCGACCCTGCTGCCCGGCGGCCGCCCGGCCACCGACCCGCACGCCCGCCAGGAGGTCGCCGCCCTCTGGGGCCTCGGCGACCTGCCCGCCCGCCACGGGCGCGACACCAGCCAGATCCTCGGCGCCGCCGCCACCGGCGAACTCGGCGCACTGCTCGTCGCGGGCGTCGAACCCCGCGACCTGCCGGACCCGGCCGCCGCGCTCGCCGCGCTGGACCAGGTCGGCTTCCTCGTCTCGCTGGAGCTGCGGCCCAGCGAGGTCACCGACCGCGCCGACGTGGTGCTGCCGGTCGCCGCCGTCGTCGAGAAGTCCGGCACCTTCCTCAACTGGGAAGGCCGCGCCCGGATGTTCGAGGCGGCGCTGAAGCCCGAGCAGATGACCCGTACCCTCGCGCCGACCGACGGCCGGGTGCTGCACATGCTGGCCGACGCCCTCGACACCCACCTCGGGCTGCCCGACCTCGCCTCCGCCCGGCGCGAACTCGACCGGCTCGGCGGCTGGACCGGCTCGCACGCGAGCGTCCCGAGGGAGATCGGACGCCCGCTGCCCCGGCCCGGCGACGGCGAGGCGATCCTCGCCGGCCACCGCATGCTGCTCGACCTCGGCCGGCTCCAGGAGGGCGACGAGGCGCTGGCCGGCACCCGGCACGCCGCCGTCGCCCGGCTCTCGGCGCACACCGCGGCCGAGACCGGGGTGAAGGACGGCGACCTGCTCGCCGTCACCGGACCGGCCGGCAGCGTCGAACTCCCGCTGCGGATCACCGAGATGCCGGACCGGGTGGTCTGGGTGCCGCTCAACTCCACCGGACGCGGCGTCCCCGCGCAGACCGGCGCCCGCCCCGGCGGCCTGGTCCGCATCGGCCCCGCCACCACCGCAGCCCCCGCCCACTCACCGGAGGTGCGAGCGTGAACAGCCTCGCTCACCTGGCCACGGCGCCCGGCAGTGCCCCGCTGGCCGCCGAGGACCTCTCGATGTTCGGCACCGACCCCTGGTGGCTGGTGGTCGTCAAGGCGGTCTTCTGCTTCGCGTTCCTGATGGTGACCGTGCTCTTCGCGATCGTCTGGGAGCGCAAGGTCGTCGCCTGGATGCAGCTGCGCATCGGCCCCAACCGGAACGGCCCCTGGGGGCTGCTCCAGTCGCTCGCCGACGGCGTCAAGCTGATGCTGAAGGAAGACCTGATCGTCAAGCGCGCCGACCGGGTCGTCTACATCCTCGCGCCGATCGTCGCGGCCGTCCCGGCGTTCATGGCGATCGCCGTTATCCCGTTCGGCCCGTCCGGCAACGAGGTGTCGATCTTCGGCCACCGTACGACGATGCAGCTCACCGACCTGCCGATCGCGATGCTCTACATTCTTGCGGTCGCCTCGGTCGGCATCTACGGCATCGTCCTCGCCGGCTGGTCCTCCGGCTCGACCTACCCGCTCCTCGGCGGGCTCCGGTCCTGCGCCCAGATGATCAGCTACGAGATCGCGATGGGCGCCGCGTTCGCCTCGGTCTTCCTCTACTCCGGGTCGATGTCGACCTCGAAGATCGTGGAAGCCCAGCACGACCGCTGGTTCATCATCCTGCTGCCGGTCTCCTTCATCATCTACATCGTCACCATGGTCGGCGAGACCAACCGCGCCCCGTTCGACATGCCGGAGTCCGAGGGCGACCTCGTCGGCGGCTTCAACACCGAGTACTCCTCCATCAAGTTCGCGATGTTCATGCTCGCCGAGTACGTGAACATGGTGACGGTCTCCGCGGTCTCCGCGACCCTCTTCCTGGGCGGCTGGCGGGCCCCGTACCCGATCAGCACCTTCTGGGAGGGCGCGAACCACGGCTGGTGGCCGATGCTCTGGTTCGTCGTCAAGGTCCAGGTGCTCCTCTTCTTCTTCATCTGGCTCCGCGGCTCGCTGCCCCGCGTCCGCTACGACCAGCTGATGAAGCTCGGCTGGAAGGTCCTCATCCCGGTCTCCGTGGTCTGGCTGATGATGGTCGCCACCGTGCGCGCCCTGAACAACGAGGGGTACGACTTCTCGAGGATCGTGCTGTACGTGGCGGGTGCCGTGATCGCCGTGCTGCTGATCTCCTTCCTCGCCGATTCCTTCCGCGACCGCAAGGGCCGCGAGGAGGAGGCGAAGGCGGGCCCGCCGCCCGAGTTCGACCCGATGGCGGGCGGATTCCCCGTACCGCCGCTGCCCGGACAGACCCTGCCGCCCGTGCCCCGGCGCACCCCGCGCCGCGAGCGGGAGCTCGTTGTCAGTGGTGGCCCCGATACTCAGAGTGACGGAAACGTGAGTGACGGAAAGGAGGCCGACCGTGTCTGAGGCACCAGACCCCTCGGGGTCGTCGAGCGACAAGTTCCAGAACCCCGTGGCCGGCTTCGGCGTGACCTTCAAGGCCATGTTCAAGAAGCGGCTCACCGAGCAGTACCCGGAGACGCCGAAGGTGACGGCGCCGCGCTTCCACGGCCGTCACCAGCTCAACCGGCACCCGGACGGCCTGGAGAAGTGCATCGGCTGCGAGCTGTGCGCCTGGGCCTGTCCGGCCGACGCCATCTACGTCGAGGGCGCGGACAACACCGACGAGGAGCGGTACTCCCCGGGCGAACGGTACGGCCGCGTCTACCAGATCAACTACGCGCGCTGCATTCTCTGCGGTCTCTGCATCGAGGCGTGCCCCACCCGGGCGCTCACGATGACCAACGAGTTCGAGCTCGCCAACACCACCCGCGCCAGCCTCATCTACACCAAGGACGAGCTGCTCGCGGGACTGGAGGAGGGCATGGTCGACAGCCCGCACGCGATCTTCCCCGGCATGGACGAACAGGACTACTACCGGGGCCTGGTGACCGAGGCCGCCCCCGGCACCGAGCGCCAGACGGCGGTGACCAAGGGCGAGAAGGCGGACGAGCCCGGCTCCGAGGCCGCCGCCGCCGCGTCCCACGAACACGACCACGCGCACGCGGGCCACGGCCACGGTTCGCACGGACACGGTTCGCAGGGTCAGAGGGGAGCGGGCGCATGAGCGCGCTGGCCGCAGCGGCCTCCACCACCTCGACCGGCGAGGCCGTCCAGTTCTGGATCCTCGGTACGGTCGCCCTGCTCGGCGCCCTCTTCACCGTCCTGATGAAGCGGGCCGTGCACAGCGCGCTCTCGCTCGCCGGGACCATGATCGTGCTGGCGGTGTTCTACCTCGCCAACGGCGCGTACTTCCTCGGCATCGTGCAGGTCGTCGTCTACACCGGCGCGATCATGATGCTCTTCCTCTTCGTCGTGATGCTCGTCGGCGTCACCGCCGCGGACTCGCTGAAGGAGACCCTCAAGGGCCAGCGCTGGCTGGCCGCCGGATGCGGTCTCGGCTTCGGGGTGCTGCTCGTCGCCGGCATCGGCAACGCCTCCCTGAACAGCTTCAACGGCCTCGGCACCGCCAACGCCGTGCACGGGGGGAACGTCGAGGGACTCGCCAACCTCATCTTCACCAAGTACGTCTTCGCGTTCGAGATCACCGGCGCCCTGCTCATCACCGCGACGGTCGGGGCGATGGTGCTCACCCACAAGGAACGCACCGAACGCGCGCAGACGCAGCGGGAGATGTCCGAGGCCCGGGTCCGCTCGAACCACCTGCCGCCGCTGCCCGCCCCCGGCGTCTACGCCCGGCACAACGCCGTGGACATCGCCGGTCTGCTGCCCGACGGCACCCCGTCCGAGCTGACCGTGATGCGCACCCTGCGCGACCGCGGCCAGATCCGCGACGTCTCCGAGGAGGCGCTCGCCGACCTCAAGGCACTGGAACAGCGGTCCGGTGAGCGTCTCGGACGCTCCACCGCCCTCTCCGCCCGGGGCGCTTCAGGGCCCTCGGGGCGCCCGACCGACCGCGCCGGGAACGGGGAGGACACCCAGTGAATCCCGTCAACTACCTCTACCTGGCAGCCCTGCTGTTCACCATCGGTGCCTGTGGGGTGCTGATCCGGCGGAACGCGATCGTGGTGTTCATGTGCGTGGAGCTGATGCTCAACGCCTGCAACCTCGCCTTCGTCACCTTCTCCCGCATGCACGGCAACCTCGACGGCCAGATCATCGCGTTCTTCACGATGGTCGTCGCCGCCGCGGAAGTCGTCGTCGGGCTGGCGATCATCGTGTCGCTGTTCCGCTCCCGCCATTCGGCCTCGGTCGACGACGCCAGCCTGATGAAGCTGTGAGGGGCTGAATCGTGGAGAACCTGATCGCGCTGCTCATCGCGGCGCCCCTGCTCGGAGCGGCCGTCCTGCTGTGCGGGGGCCGCCGTCTCGACCGGGCCGGACACTGGCTCGGCACCCTGCTCGCCGCCGTGTCGTTCGTGCTGGCCGTGGTGCTCTTCGCCGACATGCTCGGCAAGGGCGCCGAAGAACGCCTGCTGCACCAGAAGCTGTTCAGCTGGATTCCCGTGGAGGGCTTCCAGGCCGACGTCGCCTTCCAGCTCGACCAGCTGTCGATGACGTTCGTCCTGCTGATCACCAGTGTGGGCACCCTGATCCACATCTACTCGATCGGCTACATGGAGCACGACGAACGCCGTCGCCGCTTCTTCGGCTATCTCAACCTGTTCGTCGCGGCGATGCTCATCCTGGTCCTCGCCGACAACTACCTGCTGCTGTACGTCGGATGGGAGGGCGTCGGCCTCGCCTCGTACCTCCTCATCGGCTTCTGGCAGCACAAGCCCAGCGCGGCCACCGCCGCCAAGAAGGCCTTCCTGGTCAACCGGGTCGGCGACATGGGCCTCTCCATCGCGATCATGCTGATGTTCACCACCTTCGGCACCTTCGCCTTCGGCCCGGTGCTCGGAGCGACCGGGGACACCAGCGAGGGCAAGCTCACCGCGATCGGCCTGATGCTGCTGCTCGCCGCCTGCGGCAAGTCCGCGCAGGTGCCCCTGCAGTCCTGGCTCGGCGACGCGATGGAGGGCCCGACCCCGGTCTCCGCCCTCATCCACGCCGCGACCATGGTCACCGCGGGCGTGTACCTCGTCGTCCGCTCCGGAGCGATCTTCAACGCCGCCCCGGACGCCCAGCTCGTCGTCGCGATCGTCGGAGCGGTCACGCTCCTGTTCGGTGCGATCGTCGGTTGCGCCAAGGACGACATCAAGAAGGCGCTGGCCGGCTCGACGATGTCGCAGATCGGCTACATGGTCCTCGCCGCGGGCCTCGGCCCCATCGGATACGTCTTCGCGATCATGCACCTGGTGACGCACGGCTTCTTCAAGGCCGGGCTCTTCCTCGGTGCCGGTTCGGTCATGCACGGCATGAACGACGAGGTCGACATGAGGAAGTTCGGCGGCCTGCGGAAGTACATGCCGGTCACCTTCATCACCTTCGGCCTCGGCTACCTCGCCATCATCGGCTTCCCCGGCCTCTCCGGTTTCTTCTCCAAGGACAAGATCATCGAGGCGGCCTTCGCCAAGGGCGGCACCGAGGGCTGGATCCTCGGCTCCGTCGCCCTGCTGGGCGCCGCGATCACCGCGTTCTACATGACGCGCGTGATGCTGATGACCTTCTTCGGCGAGAAGCGCTGGCAGCCCGACGCCGAAGGCCACGAGCCCCACCCGCACGAGTCCCCGAAGTCGATGACGATCCCCATGATCGTGCTCGCCTTCGGCTCGGTCTTCGCGGGCGGCTTCTTCTCGATCGGCGACCGGTTCCTGCACTGGCTGGAGCCCGTCACCGGCCACGACCACGGCGACTCCCCGGTCGGCGCGACCACCGTCACCGGCGCCACCATGGTGGTGCTCGTCATCGGCGTCGCCATCGCCTGGGCGATGTACGGCCGCCGGCCGGTGCCCGCCCTCGCCCCGCGCGGTTCGCTGCTCACCCGGGCGGCCCGCCGCGACCTCCTGCAGGACGACTTCAACCACGTCGTCCTGGTCCGCGGCGGCGAGCACCTCACCCGCTCCCTGGTCTACGTCGACCACTCCCTGGTCGACGGCGTCGTCAACGGCACGGCCGCCACGGTCGGCGGGCTCTCCGGCCGGCTGCGCAAACTGCAGAACGGCTACGCCCGCTCCTACGCGGTCTCGATGTTCGGCGGTACGGCGGTCCTCATCGCCGCGACCCTGCTGATGAGGGCGGTCTGATCACAT
Organism: Streptomyces sp. NPDC001493; assembly: GCF_053597235.1. Lineage (NCBI taxonomy): Bacteria > Bacillati > Actinomycetota > Actinomycetes > Kitasatosporales > Streptomycetaceae > Streptomyces > Streptomyces sp. NPDC001493. Next base: position 155,172 of record NZ_JBSFHV010000015.1, on the reverse strand, counting down.
GTCCTTTCCCCTCCTGACAGCGACGGCGGCACTCCCCGCGATCGGCGCCATCGCCACCGCCGCCGTCCCGGCCCAGCGGCGCACCGCCGCGAAATGGCTGGCGCTGCTCGTCTCGCTGGCCACCCTGGTCCTCGCGGCGATCGTGCTCGTCCGCTTCGAGCCCGGCGGCGCCCGCTACCAGCTCACCGAGTCGCACGCCTGGATCGCCGACTTCGGCGTCCGGTACGAACTCGGCGTGGACGGCATCGGGGTGGCGCTCCTCGCGCTCACCGCGCTGCTCATCCCGTTCGTGATCCTGGCCGGCTGGCACGACGCCGACCCCCTGGAGACGCACTCCTCCCGGTGGCGCCCCACCCAGGGCTTCTTCGCCCTGATCCTGATGGTGGAGGCGATGGTGATCCTCTCCTTCGAGGCCACCGACGTCTTCCTCTTCTACATCCTCTTCGAAGCCATGCTCATCCCGATGTACTTCCTCATCGGCGGCTTCGGGGACCGGGCCCACGCGGGCACCGACGAGAACGCCGCGGCCCAGCGCTCGTACGCCGCCGTGAAGTTCCTCCTCTACAACCTGGTCGGCGGCCTCATCATGCTGGCCGCCGTCATCGGGCTGTACGCCGTCGCCGGGAGCTTCTCGCTCTCCGAGATCGCCGAGGCCCGCGCGAACGGCTCCCTGGAGATGGCGACCAGCACCGAGCGGTGGCTCTTCCTCGGGTTCTTCTTCGCCTTCGCGGTGAAGGCCCCGCTCTGGCCGCTGCACACCTGGCTGCCCAACGCCATGGGCGAGGCGACCGCACCCGTCGCCGTGCTGATCACCGCGATCGTCGACAAGGTCGGCACCTTCGCGATGCTCCGCTTCTGCCTCCAGCTCTTCCCGGAGGCCAGCAAGTGGGCCACCCCGGTGGTGCTCGCCCTCGCGCTGGTCTCCATCGTGTACGGCGCGCTCCTCGCGGTCGGCCAGCGCGACATCAAGCGGCTGATCGCCTACGCGTCGATCTCGCACTTCGGCTTCATCATCCTGGGCATCTTCGCGATGACCAGCCAGGGCCAGTCGGGCGCCACGCTCTACATGGTCAACCACGGCATCTCGACCGCCGCGCTGATGCTGGTCGCCGGATTCCTCATCACCCGGCGCGGCTCCCGCCTGATCGCCGACTACGGCGGAGTGCAGAAGGTCGCCCCGATCCTCGCGGGCACCTTCCTCGTCGGCGGCCTCGCCACCCTCTCGCTGCCGGGGCTCGCCCCGTTCGTCAGCGAGTTCCTGGTCCTGGTCGGGGTGTTCAGCGCCTACCCGGTCGCCGGGATCATCGCCACCACCGGCATCGTGCTCGCCGCGCTCTACGTCCTGGTCCTGTACCAGCGCACCATGACCGGCCCGGTGAAGGCCACCGTCCAGGGCATGGCGGACCTGCGGGTCCGTGAGCTGGTGGTGGTCGTCCCCCTGATCGCGCTGCTGCTCTTCCTGGGCGTCTTCCCGAAGCCGCTCACCGAGATCGTCGACCCGGCGGTGCAGCACACCATGTCCGACGTACAGAAGCAGGACCCCCAGCCCGAGGTGGAGGCCGCCAAGTGAGCGCAACAGCTGTCCACAGCTTGTGGACCGTGGCGGGCGGGGTGACGACGGCCGCCCCGGACGTGAAGTTCACGGCCCCCACCATTGAGTACGCCCAGCTCGCACCCGTCCTGATCGTGGTCGGCGCGGCGGTGCTCGGTGTCCTGGCGGAAGCCTTCGTGCCCCGCCGGGCCCGGTACCTCACGCAGGTCCTCCTCACCGTCGTCGCCCTGGCCGCCGCGTTCGCCGCGGTCGTCGGGCTCGCGGCCGGCGGGTACGGCACGACCAAGGCCCACATCGCGGCGATGGGCGCCATCGCGGTGGACGGCCCGGCGCTCTTCCTGCAGGGCACCATCCTGCTGGCCTCGATCGTCGCGGTCTTCACCTTCGCCGAGCGGCGGCTCGACCCCGCGTCGCACGGCAGCCGGGTCGACTCCTTCGTCGCGCAGGCGGGATCCGTCCCGGGCAGCGACAGCGAGAAGCAGGCGGTCAGGGCCGGGTTCACCACCACCGAGGTCTTCCCGCTCGTCCTCTTCGCCATCGCGGGCATGCTGGTCTTCCCGGCCGCCAACGACCTGCTGACCCTCTTCGTCGCGCTCGAAGTCTTCTCCCTGCCGCTCTACCTCCTCTGCGCCCTCGCCCGCCGCAAGCGGCTGATGTCGCAGGAGGCCGCGGTGAAGTACTTCCTGCTCGGCGCGTTCTCCTCGGCGTTCCTCCTCTTCGGGATCGCCCTCCTCTACGGCTACGCGGGCTCCGTCTCGTACGCCACCATCGCGAGCGTCGTCGACGGCTCGGTCACCGAGATCGACCCCGCCCTCGCCTCCACCATGGGCAACGACGCACTGCTCCTCATCGGCGGCGCGATGATCCTGATGGGGCTCCTCTTCAAGGTCGGCGCCGTGCCGTTCCACATGTGGACCCCGGACGTCTACCAGGGCGCACCGACCCCGGTCACCGGCTTCATGGCCGCCGCCACCAAGGTCGCCGCGTTCGGCGCGCTGCTCCGCCTGCTGTACGTCGTGCTCCCCGGGCTCACCTGGGACTGGCGGCCGGTCATGTGGGGCGTGTCCATCGTCACCATGCTGGGCGGCGCGATCGTCGCGATCACCCAGACCGACATCAAGCGGCTGCTCGCCTACTCCTCGATCGCGCACGCCGGGTTCATCCTCGCGGGTGTCATCGCGACCACCCCGGAGGGCATCTCCTCGGTCCTCTTCTACCTCGTCGCCTACTCCTTCGTGACGGTCGGCGCCTTCGCCGTCGTCACCCTGGTGCGCGACGCGGGCGGCGAGGCGACCCACCTGTCGAAGTGGGCCGGGCTCGGCCGGCGCTCCCCACTGACCGCCGCCGTCTTCGCGGTGTTCCTGCTGGCCTTCGCCGGCATCCCGCTCACCTCCGGCTTCTCCGGCAAGTTCGCCGTCTTCAAGGCGGCGGCGGACGGCGGCGCGGGCGGACTCGTGGTGGTCGGTGTGATCTCCTCGGCGATCGCCGCGTTCTTCTACATCCGGGTCATCGTCCTGATGTTCTTCAGCGAGCCGAAGGCGGACGGCCCCACGGTCGCCGTCCCGTCCCCGCTGACGATGACCACCATCGGCGTCGGCGTCGCGGTCACCCTGGTGCTGGGCCTCGCCCCGCAGTACTTCCTGGACCTGGCGAGCCAGGCGGGGATCTTCGTGCGGTAGCGCGCGTACGACACTGTGCCACCAACGCCGGACGGGCTGGAGTCAAGCCCGTCCGGCGTTGTCGTACGGGCCGCCTATGGTGAAGGGGACGGGTCGGACGACGGCGAGCAGAGCGACGAGCAGGACGGGCGGAACCATGGATGTGACCGAGGCCGTGACCGGGGCCACCGGCAGCGGGGCCACCGGCGGCGAAGGCTTCGGTGCCGGGGCCACCGGCGGCGCGGAGAGCGAGGCCCGGCGGACCCTGCACCGGGTCTTCGGGTACGAGTCGTTCCGCGGCGAGCAGGGCGACATCATCGAGCACGTGGTCGCGGGCGGCGACGCCGTCGTCCTGATGCCCACCGGCGGCGGCAAGTCCCTCTGCTACCAGATCCCCGCCCTGGTCCGCCCGGGTACGGGCGTCGTCGTCTCCCCGCTGATCGCCCTCATGCAGGACCAGGTCGACGCCCTGCGCGCCCTCGGTGTCCGGGCCGGCTTCATCAACTCCACCCAGGACTTCGACGAGCGCCGCTCCATGGAGGCGCAGTACATCGCCGGAGAGCTGGACATCCTCTACCTCGCGCCCGAGCGGCTGCGCCTGGACTCCACGCTCTCGCTCCTCTCCCGGGGCACGGTCTCCGTCTTCGCGATCGACGAGGCGCACTGCGTCGCCCAGTGGGGCCACGACTTCCGCCCCGACTACCTCACCCTCTCCGTCCTCGGCGAGCGCTGGCCGGACGTCCCGCGCATCGCCCTGACGGCGACCGCGACGGACGCCACGCACCAGGAAATCACCCGCCGCCTGGGCATGCCGGACGCCAGGCACTTCGTGGCCAGCTTCGACCGGCCCAACATCCAGTACCGCATCGTCCCCAAGTCCGACCCGAAGAAGCAGCTGCTCACCTTCCTCAAGGAGGAGCACGCCGGGGACGCGGGCATCGTCTACTGCCTCTCCCGCAACTCCACCGAGAAGACCGCCGAGTACCTCTGCCGCAACGGCATCGAGGCCGTGCCGTACCACGCCGGCCTGGACGCCGGGACCCGCGCCGCCCACCAGTCCCGCTTCCTGCGCGAGGAGGGGCTCGTCGTCGTCGCGACGATCGCCTTCGGCATGGGCATCGACAAGCCGGACGTCCGGTTCGTCGCCCACCTCGACCTCCCCAAGTCCGTCGAGGGGTACTACCAGGAGACCGGCCGCGCCGGGCGTGACGGCGCCCCCTCCACCGCGTGGATGGCGTACGGCCTCCAGGACGTCGTCCAGCAGCGCAAGCTCATCCAGGGCGGCGACGGCGACGATGCGCACCGCCGCCGCGCCTCCGCCCACCTGGACTCGATGCTGGCGCTCTGCGAGACCGTCCAGTGCCGCCGCGCCCAGCTCCTCACCTATTTCGGCCAGGAGCCCACCGCCGCCAACTGCGGCAACTGCGATACCTGCCTGGTCGCCCCGGAGACCTGGGACGGCACGGTCGTCTCGCAGAAGCTGCTCTCCACCGTGGTGCGGCTGAAGCGCGAGCGGAACCAGAAGTTCGGCGCCGGGCAGATCATCGACATCCTGCTGGGCCGCAAGACCGCGAAGGTCATCCAGTTCGACCACGACCAGCTCTCCGTCTTCGGTATCGGCGAGGAGCTGGCCGAGGCCGAGTGGCGCGGCGTGGTCCGCCAGCTGCTGGCCCAGGGCCTGCTCGCCGTGGAGGGGGAGTACGGCACCCTCGTGCTGACCGACGCCAGCGCCACGGTCCTCGGCCGCGAGCGCGAGGTCCTGCTGCGCAAGGAGCCCAAGCGGGTCACCGAGCGTACGGCCGCCAAGGGCGAACGCCGCGCCAAGTCGGCCGCTGCCGCCGCCGATCTGCCCGCCTCCGCCGTACCCGTCTTCGAGGCGCTGCGCGCCTGGCGCGGGGCGACGGCGAAGGAGCAGGGCGTCCCGGCGTACGTCATCTTCCACGACGCGACCCTGCGCGAGATCGCCACCCTCCACCCCTCGTCCCTGTCCGAGCTGGGCGGGGTCAGCGGCCTGGGCGAGAAGAAGCTGGCGACCTACGGCGAGGGCGTGCTGGAGGTCCTGGCGGGGCTGGGAGCACCTGCGGCGGAGGCCGCCGACGCACCCGCTCCAGCGCGGGCGGCCGATGCTCCGGCTCCGGTGCGGGCGGCCGATGCTCCGGCTCCGGTGCGGGAGCCCGCGCGTACGGCGGCCGACACGGGCCACCCGTTCGCCGACGCCGAATTCGGCTGGGACGACGAGGAGCCCCCGGAGTACGAGTGAGCTCGGACGGAGACGGGGGCGGAGACGGGGGCGGGGGAGCCGGGGCTACTCCGGTTCCGCCGTCCGGCTCGGCGGTGCGATCGCCGTGAGATCGAGGTCGATGGGGAACGGCACGGACACCCTCAGCCGGTCGTGGAAGATCCCTGTCGACGTGTACGCACCGGTGGCCGGCTCCCGCTCGAAGACGTACACCACGGCCCGCCCGTCCTGGTTCTCCACCCGCCAGAAGTGCGGGATGCGGGCCCGGGCGTACTTCACCGGCTTCGTCTCCCGGTCCCGGGAACGGGATTCGGCCGAGACGACCTCGATCGCCAGCGAGACCGCTTCGGCGGGGACCCGGGTCTGGTCCATCGTCGCCAGAGCCTGGGCGTCCACGACGAGCACATCGGGCTCGGGCCGGTTGTGGCGGTCGATGTCGATGGTGAAGCGGCTCAGGACTTCCAGTTCTTTCGGTGCCCGTACCTGGAGTTGTCGGCCGAGGAAGCTGATCGCCAGGCTGTGAAAAAGAGTCTGCGGACACGCGAAGACGAGGCTCCCGTCGATCAGCTCCGTGTGCGGAGGCAGATTCGGCAGGGTGTCCAGGTCATCAGCGGTCCAGCCGCCCTCGGGCGGGACCGCCCACCGAGGTTCCGGTACCTCGGGTCCGACGTTCATCGGTGCTCCCATGGCCGGAGTCTCACCGACGCGACCGCCGTATCGGGACGGAACGGGGCAAGAGTCCTGCGAACAGGTGAACGGACCCGTCGGCGTTGACCTCGGTGGGCACCCCGGCCCCCTCACCCCGCCGCCCGGATCGTCCCCGTCACCTCGCCGAGCCCCACCCGGGTGCCGTGCGGACCCGGCGCCCACGCGGTCATCGTCACCGTGTCGCCGTCCTCCAGGAAGGTCCGGGTGCCCCCGGGCAGTTCGAGCGGGTCGCGGCCGTTCCAGGTCAGCTCCAACAGCGAACCGCGCTGGTGCGGTTCGGGCCCGCTCACCGTGCCGGAGCCGTAGAGGTCACCGGTGCGCAGCGAGGCGCCGTTCACCGTCATCTGCGCCAGCTGCTGGGCCGCCGTCCAGTACATGGTGGAGAACGGCGGTTCGGCGACGAGCGTGCCGTTGACCGCGACGGAGATCCGCAGGTCGATGCCACCCGGCTCCTCCTCGTCCGCGTCGTCGAGGTACGGCAGCAGCTCCGCGTCCCGGGCGGGCGGGGCGGTGCGGGCCGCGTCCAGCGCCTCCAGCGGGGTCACCCAGGCGGAGACGGAGGTGGCGAAGGACTTGCCGAGGAACGGGCCGAGGGGGACGTACTCCCAGGCCTGGATGTCGCGCGCCGACCAGTCGTTGAGCAGTTGGACACCGAAGACGTGCTCGCGGAAGTCGGCCAGCGGCACCGCCGTGCCCCGCGCGGACGGAACGCCCACCACGAAGCCGACCTCGGCCTCGATGTCCAGCTTCACCGAGGGCCCGAAGACGGGCGCCGCGTCGGCGGGCGCCTTGCGCTGCCCCGACGGGCGCACCACGTCCGTGCCGGAGACCACGACCGTACCTGCCCTTCCGTGGTAACCGATGGGCAGATGCTTCCAGTTGGGCGTCAGCGCGGCACCGTCCGGGCGGAAGATCCGGCCGACGTTGGTGGCGTGGTGCTCGCTCGCGTAGAAGTCGACGTAGTCGGCGACCTCGTACGGCAGATGGAGCGTCACCGCGTCGACCGGGTGGAGCAGCGGCTCCAGTTGGGCGCGGTGCGAGGGGACGGTCAGCCACCCGGTGAGCGCGCGGCGCACGTCCCGCCAGGCGATACGCCCGGCCGCGAGCAGCGGCATCAGGCTGGGCCGCGCGAGCAGCCCGGCGTACGGGGAGCCGAGGGCGTGGGCCGCCGCCCCGGCGTCCAGTACGTGGGAGCCGATCCGGACACCGACCCGCCGCTCACCGGAGGCATCGCTCGGCACGGAGAAGACGCCGTACGGAAGGTTGTGCGGGCCGAAGGGGTCGCCTTCGTCGGTGTCGAGCGGGCTGCTCTGCTCGGGCATGGGGTGCTGCCTTCCAGTCGCTGTGCGGGACACGTTACGTCGGTGCGCACGGACCGCGTCCGTACGCGGACCTCGTACCCGGCCGGGTTCGTCCGGAAAGCGACCCGCGCATGACGCCCCGTCAGCTTGCGAACGGCCCTTCAGCCCGCGAACGGCCCGTCAGCCCGGGTGCGGTCAGCCGGCCGTGCGCGGAATGCGCTTCTCCCAGGTGCGGTGGAAGACGATCTCGTCGCCGTCCTTGCAGACCACCTCGTCGGAGGTGACGAAGTGCGTCGCGTCCGCGCCGGTCTCCGAGCGGGTCGTGATCTCCGTCCGCCAGGCCGTCTCCGGCCGGTGCAGCCGGACCACGCGGTCCGACCTGGCCCGCGCCGACAGCGGGTCGTCCTGCTGGATGGTGAAGGTGTCGAGGGCGTCCTCGGTGATCTCCAGGCCGTCCGGGTGGAAGCGCGTCCCGCCCGGGTGCGGGTCGGCCTCCAGTCGCCACTCGCCCCGGGCCAGGTCCCGCACGATCCGCCGCTCCGGGCGCTCCCCGTCCAGGGTGGCCGGTACGGCCTCGCCGAGCGGCTCGGCCTGTTCGGGCTCGCCGAAGACGGGGGCCGGGTCCTCGGTGGGCCGGCGGACCGGGAGCTCCACCAGGCTGCCGTCCGCGTCGAGGGTGAACCCCGCCGAGTCGGCCTGCGGCCAGACCCACGGCCAGTACGAGGAGGAGACGGCCAGCCGGATGCGGTGGCCGGGCGCGAAGGCGTGCCCGATGCCGCCCAGTTCGAAGGTGACGTCCTCGGACGTGCCGGGCGGCCAGTCCTCGGCGCGGTCGCGGCCGTGGCGGGTGGCCAGATTGAGGGCGCCCCGGGTGACGAGGGCGGAGGAGCCGTCCGGCGCCACGTCGCAGAGCCGGGCGACGACCTGGCCGCGCGGCACCGCCAGGGTCAGCCGCAGCCGTACCCGGGGACGGCCCAGGATCTCGACCGGCGCCCCCTCCACCGGGAACTCGAATGCGACCGACTTGGCGTCCTCGTCGCGCTGGTCGGGCGGCAGGTCGGCGTCGTTCCCGCACGGCGAGAACCGGCCCGCGTCCAGCCCGGTCTGCTGCGGCGAGCGGACGATCCGGGCGCCGCCCCGCAGGGCGTACGCCACCGGGGTGACGCTCGCGGGGGGCCAGACCGCGTCCCCCACCCAGCGGCCGGGCAGCGTCTCGTACCGGGTGGCGGGCGGGTGGGAGCCGCTGATCCAGGACCGCAGCAGGGGCTCGCTCATCACCCCGGTCTCCTGGCCCTTCAGGTGCTGGTCCCACCAGCGCAGCGTCTCCTGGAGGAAGCCGATCGCCGGACCGGGGGCCCGGCCCCGGTCCGGGTACCCGTGCGGCCAGGGCCCGATCAGCCCGCGCACCCGGGCCGGGTCCAGGTGCTCGACCAGCCGCAGCACGGTGTCCCGGTACGGATCGTGCCAGCCGCCCACCGCGAGGACTGCGGCCCGGATCGCGCCGTACTCCTCACGGACGCCGGCGCGCAGCCAGTAGTCGTCCCGGGTCTGATGGGCCAGCCAGGTGTGGACGAGCGGGTCGAGGGACTCCAGCCGCTCCAGCCACATCTCTTTCCAGCCATCCCCGACGAGCTCGGGATCGGGCGGCTCGGCGGCCGCCGCGAGCAGCCCGGCGGCCCGGGCGTGAAGGTCCGAGGCGAGGACCGAGCCGCCCCAGTACTGCCCGCCGTTGTCGTACCCGTCGTCCGTGGAGCACACCGCGACCACCGCCCGCAGCGCGTCCGGGGCCACCGCGGCGAGCCGGAGCGAGGCGGCCCCGCCCCAGGAGATGCCGAACATCCCGACCCGGCCCGAGCACCACTCCCGCTGCGCCAGCCAGTGGATGACCGCCACCCCGTCGGCCACCCCGGCGTCGGCGTACGCGTCGCCCGGCAGGCCCCCGCTGTTCCCGTGGCCCCGCACGTCCACCCGCACCGAGGCGTAGCCGTGGCCCGCGTACCAGGGGTGGCGCTGGCGGTCCCGGGGCGCCGTCCCGTCGCCGAGCCGGTGCGGCAGGTACTCCAGCAGCGCGGGCACCGGCTCCTCGGTGACGGGCCGCCAGACCCGCGCGTACAGCAGGGTGCCGTCCGGCAGCGGGACGCGGTGATCCTCGCGGACGGTCTCGTACGGGAACTCGGTCCGGATGTGCATGGCGTACCTCGGTGGGCGGGTCCGGCGGCCCGGGGGAACCGGCGGTCTCCGTGCGGTGCGACAAAGCGGCAACTCGTGATCGTATGAGCCGATCCCGAACATACCGGCGGTGGCGGGAAGCCGCCCACGGTGATCCAAAGGGGACCGGATACGCTGGCATGAGTGAAGACAGCCGACAGATCGACATTCGTGTGATCGTCAGCAGACAGGAGACCCTCTCGTGACCGTCGTCGGGCCGTTCGGGCTGCGCGTGCGGGACCAGGCTCTTGAGGCCGATGTCCAGACCGGCCTGGCCGCTGTCGAGGCCGGGCTCCTCGATGCCACCAAGAGCGACGTCCCCTTCATCACGGAGGCCGCGCAGCACCTGGTCCGGGCCGGAGGCAAACGGTTCCGGCCCCTGCTGGTGATGCTGGCGTCCCAGTTCGGCGACTCCGACGCCCCGGGCGTGGTGCCCTCGGCCGTCGTGGTCGAACTGACGCACCTGGCGACGCTGTACCACGACGACGTGATGGACGAGGCCGAAGTCCGCCGAGGGGTGGACAGCGCCAACGCCCGCTGGGGCAACTCCGTCGCCCTGCTCACCGGCGACTTCCTCTTCGCCCGCGCCTCGCACATCCTCTCCGACCTCGGTCCCGAGGCCGTCCGCATCCAGGCCGAGGCCTTCGAACGGCTGGTCACCGGACAGATCCTGGAGACGGTGGGCCCGCGCGACGGCCGCGACCCCGTCGACCACTACATGGACGTCCTCAGCGGCAAGACCGGCTCCCTGATGGCCGTCTCCGGCCGCTTCGGCGCCCTCATGTCCGGCGCCGACGAGCGGACCGTCGACGTCCTCACCCAGTACGGCGAAAGGCTCGGCGTCGCCTTCCAGCTCGCCGACGACGTCCTCGACATCGCCTCCGACTCCCACGAGTCCGGCAAGACCCCCGGCACCGACCTCCGCGAGGGCATCGCCACTCTGCCCGTGCTGCTGCTCCGCGCGCAGGCCGCCGCCGACGGCAAGCCGGACGACCTGGAGCTGGTGGAGCTGCTCGACGGCGACCTCGCCGACGACGCCCGCCTCGCCGAGGCGCTGCGCCGGCTGCGCGTCCACCCGGCGCTGGAGCAGGCCCGCCGCGACACCGTCCGGTACGCCGAGGACGCCCGGGCGGCCCTCAACCCGCTGCCCGACTGCTACGCCAAGTCGGCGCTCGCCGAGCTGTGCGACCTCGTGGTGCACCGCGCGGGCTGACGTTCCGTAGGGGAAGTTCCCGGGGGCGGACGTACCTCCGGTGGAGTGACGTCATACCCGAGCCGTACGCGGAGTTGAGTCCGCGGGCTGACGCGTGACATCCCCCGATGCGGTCAGATGGAGAACAACCACTCCTCCTGACCCCATCGGGTGAGAAGCGTCGGGTGAGAAGCGCGGCGGGGAGTGGACGAACGCGACCGCAGAGACGGAAGCCGCCGACCACGGAGGTAGGGCACACCATGGCACCCATCGACAGCGCGGACACCCAGGGCGACCCCACCGGCGCGACCACGCGCGCCGATCGCATGCGCCGCAAGGCGTCCCGCACGCTCGTCCCCGTCGCGGTGGCGGGAGTGGCCGCCGCGACCATCGGGCTCGTCCCCGCACTCGCCGACAGCGGCGACCCGGACCTGCCGAAGATCACCGCGCAGCAGCTCGTCGAGAAGATCGCCGCCTCGGACACCCAGCGGCTCTCCGGCACGGTGAAGATCACCACCGACCTCGGCATCCCCTCGCTCGGCGGCCTCGCCGGCTCCCTCGGCCAGGGCGCCGGGGCGTCGTCGGGAAGCGCCGCACCCGAGGACCGGCTGACCGAACTCGCCTCGGGGACCCACACCCTGAAGGTGGCCGCCGACGGCCCCGACAAGCAGCGGCTGACCATCCTCGGCAACTCCTCCGAGTACAGCCTGATCCACGACACCGACGAGGTCTGGGCCCACGAGAGTGGGTCCGACGAGGTCTTCCACGCGAAGACCGGTGCGGGCGGGCACGAGGAGAGCAGCCGCGGGGCCGCCGCCGACGGCACACCCCGGCAGTTCGCCGACCAGGCGCTGAAGGCGGTCGGTGACACTACGTCGGTCACCGTCGACGGCACCGTGCGGGTCGCCGGGCGCGACGCGTACCAGCTGCTCATCGAGCCGAAGCAGTCCGGCTCGACCATCGGCTCCGTCCGGATCGCGGTGGACGCGGAGAACGGCGTACCGCTGCGGTTCACCCTGAGCCCGAGCTCCGGCGGGAAGGCCGCCGCCAACGTGGGCTTCAGCAAGGTGGACTTCGGCAAGCCCGCCGCCTCGGTCTTCGAGTTCACCCCGCCCAAGGGCGCCAAGGTGACCGAGGCCGGGGACGCCGCCGGCCAGGAGGCCGCGGGCAGGGGCGGCGGCCCCCTCGCGGACCTGCTGCCCGGCGGCCTCGCAGGGCTGGAGGGCGCGGAGGGCGCGGACGGCGCCGCGGGTGCCGGGGCAGCCGGAGGCGTGACGACGGTCGGCGAGGGCTGGACCACGATCCTGCGCGCCGAGGTGCCCGGTGGTGCTGACCTGGCCTCGGCGAAGGGGAGTTCCTCGCTGCTGGACGCCTTCGGCGACAAGGCCACGGGGAAGTTCGGCTCCGGCACGGTCTTCAGCACGCGCTTGGTGAACGCCCTCGTCACCGATCAGGGCAAGGTCTACGTCGGCGCGGTGACGCGGGACGCCCTCGTACGGGCGGCGAACGCGGACCACTGACGCGCGGGGCACCGGGGCCGGTCGGCAGAGGACGGGATCGGCTCCGGGGCCGTCCGTACCGTCGGCCGGCCGAGCCGTCCCCCGATCGGCTCGTCGCGGCACGAACGGCACGAACGGTGCGAACAGCGGAGCCGACACGGTACGTTCCGTTTCCGCCTCGCTCATGTTCGACTTTTGGCGACGACCTGTCAACAAGGAGTGGTGAGAGGGGTCCTATGCTCACGGAATGAGCGGATTGCCGAGTTCTGTGCGACGCAGCGAACGGTCCCGACGCGCGATCCTGGAGGCGGCGCTGGAGCTCTGCACGGAGAGGGGCTACGGGCGGGTGACCGTGGAGGCCATCGCCGCCCGGGCCGGCGTCAGCAAGAAGACGATCTACCGGTGGTGGCCCGCGAAGAGCGGCATCCTGATGGAGATCTTCACCGACGTCCTCTCCGACGCCGCCCCCTTCGCCGACACCGGCGACATCGAGGCCGATCTGCGGCGCCACATCGGACTGGCGGTACAGCTCCTCGGCACACCCCCGTACGGACCGGCGTACGCGGGCATACTCTCCGAGCTCCACCACGACGAGGACCTCGCCCGGGACCTTGCCGAGCGGGTCGTCGACCCGCGGGTCGACATGGCGGTCACCCTGCTGGCCCGGGCCCAGGACCGGGGCCAGATCACGGCCGACGCCGACCCGCGGCTGATGGTCGAACTGCTCTACGGGCCGGTGTACTACCGCCACATCCTGCGCAAGCCGCCCCAGGACGAGGCGGCGATCGCCGCACTGGTCGCCGTGGTGCTGCGCGGGCCGGGAGCGGTGGCGGGCGGGGCGCAGGGCGGGGAGCCGTACGGAGGGCCGGACGCCGTGCCGGTCGCCGCGCCGGTCGCGGAAGCGGGCCTCGCCTGAGGCGGCCGGTCAGCCCAAGAGGCGGCCGGTCAGCCGAAGAGGCGGCCGGTCAGCCGAAGAGGCGGCCGGTCGGCCGAGGAGGCGGCCGGTCAGCCGAAGAGGCGTTCCAGCACCACCGCTATGCCGTCCTCGGTGTGCGCCAGCGTGACCTCGTCGGCGGCGGCCTTCAGCTCCGGATGGGCGTTGCCCATCGCCACCCCGTGCCCGACCAGGCCGAACATGGGCAGGTCGTTGGGCATGTCGCCGAAGGCGATGGCGTCCGCCGGGTCCAGGTCCAGGAGCTCCGCCGCCACCGCGAGTCCGGTGCCCTTGTGCACGCCGTAGGGGGCGAGTTCGACCGTGCCGGGGCCGGCCATTGTGACCGTCGCCAGATCGCCCACGGCGGCCCGGCCGAGAGCGGCGAGCTCGTCGTCGGTCAGGTCCGGGTGGCGCACCATCACCTTGATGACGGGCTCTGCCCAGAGGTCGTCGCGGCGCCCGACCCGCTGGGCGGGGAGCGTCGGGTGCGGCATCCGGTAGCCGGGCTCGATCAGGGTCAGCCCGGCCGGGCCGTCCTGGTCGACGGCGGCGAAGACCGGACCCGCCTCCGCCTCGATCTTCCCGAGCGCCATGTCGGCCAGCTCCCGGTCGAGCGGGACCGAGCGGAGCATCCGGGCCGACTCGGGGTCGTACACCTGGGTGCCCTGCCCGCAGACGACCGGGCCCCGGTAGTCCAGTTCCGCGAGGAGGGCGCGTATCCCCGGGACCGCCCGGCCGGTGACGATCATGTGCCGGGCGCCGGCCGAGGCCGCGCGCCGGAGGGCCGCGTGCGTGCGGGGGCTCACGGAGTCGTCGGGCAGCAGCAGGGTGCCGTCCAGGTCCGTGGCGACGAGGGTGTGCGCGACCCGGACGTGCGCGGGCGCGGGTGACGAATGCATGGTTCCAGCGTAGGGAGATCGGCTTTTCGCCGGACGGCGCTGACCTGGGGCGACGGTCAGCTTTCCGGCCGGTGGGGACGCGGTCGGCCGCCGGGGCGGCGGAAAAAAGATGATCTTGGGGGATTGGCCCCGGTACGCGCCGTGGGGGAAACGCGTACCGGAGCGAACCGGAACCCCTGCCTCCCGTGCGCGGCGCCGGTCGGACGCCTGTACGGGTCGCCCGCGCGGCCCGGGGGGAACGTGCGTGCGGGACAGGTACGGCGCCCGGGGCTGCCCCGGCGACCCTGATGGGTACGGGCAGCCCTTCGCGCGCCGCGACGGGAGGTGGTGCGTCGGTGGGGCCGACGCCGGTGCCCCGGCACCGGTGCGAGCGCGAGGGCGACACCGGTGCCGACGGGCCGGGGGTCCGGCGGAGCTGCCGACGAGGGGGGGGTGCCCTTGGTCTGCCCGGGCGGGCCCGCGGGGGAACCGTGAGCCCCTGACGAAACGATCCTCCGACGCCCGTTCGGCCCAGCGGGCGCCGCACTCCGACTCCGCACTCCGACACCGGGGAGCCCAGCGGGCGCCGCACTCCGACGCCTTGAAGCCCCGTGGAGCCCCGTGGAGCCCCGTGGGGGCCCCGCGGACGTCACCCCCGGGGAGTGGCCGCCTCCGCCCCGCCGCACAGCACCGTCAGGTACTCCCGCACCCGGGACGCCTCCGCCGCCGGGGCGACGAGGCCGAGGTGGTGGTCGGGGCGGACCACCACGACGGTGCCGTCCGCGCCGGGTTCGTACGCGGCGCGGGCCCGCCCCTCGTGGTCGAGCACGCCGGCCGGGCCGTCCGGCACCTCGCCGGGGCCGTACACCCGGTGGACGCGGACGGTGTCGCCGTACGCCTCCACCGCCGCGCGGAGGACCGGCTCGCTCTCCGGGCCGAAGCCGAGGAGGACCGGGTGCGGCTCGGCGAAGAGGTGGTGCAGCCGGGCCGGCGCACCGGTCGCCACCGACCGGCACGGCGCGTCCGGCGCCCGGTCCCCGGCGCGGGGGCCGGTCTCCGGGGCTCCGGCGGCGAGCGAACTCCACCGGTAGCCGGTGGAGAGGCCGCTCGCCTCGGGGGCGGTCGCCGAGTCCAGGCCGCCGCCGGGGCGGCGGATGGCGGCCATCGTCTCGGCCAGCCGCTCGGAGGTGAACTCCAGGGTCCAGGCGGCGACGGGCAGCCGCTCCTCCTCGTAGGTGTCGAGCAGGGCCGGTGCCGCGAGCCCGGTCAGTACGTGGGCGAGCTTCCAGCCGAGGTTGAAGGCGTCCTGGATGCCGGTGTTCATGCCCATCCCGCCCGCGATCGAGTGGACGTGCGCCGAGTCCCCGGCGAGCAGCACCCGGCCGTCCCGGAAGCGTTCGGCCATGCGGACGTTGACGCGGTACGTGGAGAGCAGGGTGGCTCGCCGGAGGACCTCGCCCGGGAGCCCGGTGTGCCGGGCGAGGAGGCGGCGGAAGCCCTCCTCGGTCGGCGGCTGCGGCACGCCCGCCGCGTCCCGCTCGGGCCCCGCCTGGAACCACCAGCCGTCCCGGGTGCCCGGGATCGGGCAGAGCATCACGGCCCCCGTGGCGTCGAACCACTGGTGCCAGATGTCCCGGTCGAGCGCGTCCGCGTCGATCTCGACGTCACCGCAGACCATCACCTGGTCGGTCTGCGTCTCGCCGGTGAAGGGGATGCCGAGCAGCTTGCGCACCGGGCTGTGCGCGCCGTCGCAGCCCACCACGTACCGCGCCGTGACCGTCCCGCCGCCGGTGAGAGTCGCGGTCACGCCCGTGGCGTGCTGGTCGAGGCCGGTCAGCTCGGTACCCAGCTCGACCTGGACGCCGTCCTTCGCCAGCCGGTCGCGGAGGATCTCCTCCAGGCGCCACTGGGCGATCAGCCGGGGCCAGTCGAAGGCGGAGGCGGGGACCGGGGCGGGGTCGGCGTACGGGTCGAAGTCGGAGACCGGGACGTGGTCGCGGTACTTGCGCATGGTCAGCGGCAGCGACCCGGACGCCAGCACCTCCTCGGCCGCCCCGAGGCTCGCCAGGACCTCCAGCGACCGCAGGTTCGGCCCCTTCGCCCGGGAGCTGCGCGGGTGCGCGGCGGACCTGTCGATGATCCGGACGGCGATCCCCCGGCGCGCGAGGTCGCACGCCAGGGTCAGGCCGGTGGGGCCGGCGCCCACGATCAGTACGTCGGCGACCGGTACGTCGGTGGTCATGGCTGCTCCTCGGGCAGGGGTACGAGACCCCCAAGGAAAACGCAACCAAGGCAAAAACGCAACCGGGTAACTATTTCTCGGCGGGGCTGCCGGTGGCGGCCGGGGCGGCGGCGTCCGCGCCGCCCGCGGGCGGCACCGTCGCCCCTGTCCCGGCGGCCGCCGCGGCCGCGAGCCGGAGCGCCGCCGCCCGGCCGCGCCGTGCCGTACGCAGTGCGTCCCAGGTCAGCAGCGTCAACGCAAGCCATACCAGCGCGAACCCGGCCCAGCGCTCCGGCGGCATCTCCTCGTGGAAGTACGCCACCCCGAGCCCGAACTGGAAGACCGGCGCGAGGTACTGGAGCAGGCCCAGCGTCGACAGCGGTACGCGGATCGCCGCCGCCCCGAAGGCGATCAGCGGGATCGCCGTCACCAGCCCGGTGGAGGCGAGCAGCAGCCCGTGCCCGGCGCCCCCGCCGGAGGTGAAGGTGGTCTCCCCGCGCGCACCGAGCCAGAGCAGGAAGCCGAGGGCCGGGAGGAAGAGGACCGCCGTCTCGGCGGCGAGCGACTCCAGGCCGCCCATGTTGACCTTCTTCTTCGCCAGACCGTAGGTCGCGAACGAGAAGGCCAGCACCAGGGAGATCCACGGCGGGCGGCCGTATCCGATGGCGAGTACGAGCACGGCGGCGCATCCGGTCGCCACCGCGATCCACTGGGCGGGCCGCAGGCGTTCACCGAGGAGCAGCACGCCCATGGCTATGGTGACCAGCGGGTTGATGAAGTAGCCGAGGGACGCCTCGACCACGTGGCCGCTGTTGACGGCCCAGATGTACAGGCCCCAGTTGACCGTGATCACGGCCGCGGCGGCGGTGATCAGGGCGAGCTTGCGCGGTTGGCGGACGAGCTCGCCGATCCAGGCCCAGCGCTTCAGTACGAGCAGGGCGACGCCGACCACGGCCAGCGACCAGACCATCCGGTGGGCCAGGATCTCCGCCGCCCCGGACGGCTTCAGCAGGGGCCAGAAGAGGGGGACGAGTCCCCACATCCCGTACGCGCCGATTCCGTAGAGCAGCCCTGCCCGCTGCTCGTCCTTCCCCTCCACGGGGCCTCCCTCATGCGTGGGCCGGCGGTCGCCGACGCCATGAAGGTAGCTCCGGAAGAGGGCTCGCGTCATTGCCGTATCGCGGAAACGGTCATGACACGAGCATCCTCCGGTCGTACGGGGCGCGCGTGCGCCTCGTACGAGCCTCGCGAGCGCCCCGTACGCGGGGCGGTCAGGCGGCGGCCACGGCCTCCGCGACCGTCACGGCGAGCGGGGTGGTGGGCCGGCCGATGAGCCGGGCCAGGTCGCCGCTGGTGCCGGCGAGCAGACCGCGCCCGATCGCCTCGTCCACGTCGACCAGGATCTCGGCGAAGCCCGCGGGCAGCCCGGCGCCGACCAGGATCTCCTGGTGCACGGCGGCGGGCACCTCCTTGTACGCGATCTCCTTGCCGGTGGCCCGGGCGATCTCGGCGGCGTACTCCGCCAGCGACCAGGCGGTGTCGCCGCTCAGCTCGTACGCGGTGTTCAGGTGGCCCTCGCCGGTCAGTACGGCGACGGCGGCGGCGGCGAAGTCGGCCCGGGTCGCCGAGGCGATGCGCCCCTCGCCCGCGTTGCCGACCACCGCGCCGTGCTCCAGCACCGGGGCGAGGTTCGCCGTGTAGTTCTCGGTGTACCAGCCGTTGCGCAGGAAGGTGTACGGCAGCCCCGAGTCCAGGATCAGCTGCTCGGTCACCTTGTGCTCCCCGGCCAGCAGGAAGTCGGCCGCGGGCCCGCCCAGGACGCCCGTGTACGCCAGCTGTGCCACGCCGGCCTCCTTCGCCGCCCCGATCACCGCGGTGTGCTGCTCCACGCGCTTGCCGACCTCGCTGCCGGAGATCAGCAGCACCCGGTCGCCGGCCCGGAAGGCCGCCTTGAGCGTCTCGGGCCGGCCGTAGTCGGCGACCCGCAGCTCGACACCGAGGGCGGCGAGCGGGGCGGCCTTCTCCTCGTCGCGTACGACCGCGGCGATCCGGTCGGCCGGGACGGTGGCGAGCAGCTGCTCGACGACCAGGCGTCCGAGCTGTCCGGTGGCTCCGGTGACGACGATGCTCATGGGGTGGTTCTCCTTCGTGGCGCAGGGTTCCGCACGGTCCGGCATGGTCCCGCATGGGTGATTCACCCGCTATCGGGTGACTCGCGGCTGTTTACTCCACTCACCCTAAGAGGTGTACTTACTCTGAGGAAGTACCCACTTTGAAGTAAGGTGGTGTCATGACGGTACGTACGGAGACCCCCGGAGAGCTCGTGGCGGCGGCAGCCCGCGAAGCGGACGTCAACCGCGCGATGTGCCCGTCCCGGGTCGTGCTGGAACATGTCACCAGCCGCTGGGGCGTGCTGGTGCTCGCGGCCCTGCTGGAACGCCCGTACCGCTTCAGCGAACTGCGCCGCGCCATCGAGAACGTCAGCGAGAAGATGCTGGCCCAGACCCTGCGGACGCTGGAGCGCGACGGGTTCGTGCACCGGGACGCCCAGCCGGTCATCCCGCCCCGGGTGGACTACTCCCTCACCCCGCTCGGCCGCGAGGCCGCCGAGCGCGTGTGGCAGCTGGCCCGCTGGTCCGAGCACCAGGTGGACGCGGTCGCCGCCGCGCGGGCGGCGTACGACGCGCGCGAGGCGTGATCGGAGAAGGCCGCGGCCCGGAGTCCGGAGTGGTCCGGAGTCCGGGAACGACTGAGGCCGGGAACGGTGACCGAGCCCGGGAACGGTGACCGAGCCCGGGAACGGTGACTGAGTCCGGGAACGACTGAGCCCGGGTCCCGCGGCCCCGCGTGACGGGGGAGCGGAACCCGGGCTCCGGTGCGCCGGGCGTGGTGCCGGTGCTCAGCCGACGACCGTCCAGGTGTCCTTGCCCGCGAGGAGTGCGGCCAGGTCGCCCTTGCCCTGCTGTTCGACGGCGGTGTCCAGCTGCTGGGACATCAGCGTGTCGTAGACGGGGCGTTCGACGCTGCGCAGCACTCCGATCGGGGTGTGGTGGAGGGTGTCGGGATCGGCGAGGCGGGAGAGCGCGAACGCGGTGGTCGGGGAGTCGGCGTGGGCGTCGTGGACCAGGACGCGGGAGCGGTTCTCCTCGGTGACCGCGACGACCTGGAGGTCGCCGGTGGCCGGGTCGCGGACGACGCCCTTCGAACCGTCCGTGCCGAAGAGGATCGGCTGCCCGTGTTCGAGGCGGATGACCGCTTCCTGGGCGCGTTCCTTGTCCTTGAGGGCTTCGAAGGCGCCGTCGTTGAAGATGTTGCAGTTCTGGTAGATCTCCACCAGTGCCGTGCCGGGGTGGTCGGCCGCCGCCCGCAGCACGCTGGTGAGGTGCTTGCGGTCGGAGTCCACCGTCCGGGCCACGAAGGACGCCTCCGCACCGAGCGCCAGGGACACCGGGTTGAACGGGGCGTCGAGGGAGCCCATCGGGGTCGACTTGGTGACCTTGCCGAATTCGGAGGTGGGCGAGTACTGACCCTTGGTCAGTCCGTAGATCCGGTTGTTGAACAGAAGGATCTTCAGATTGACGTTCCGGCGCAGGGCGTGGATGAGGTGGTTGCCGCCGATGGAGAGGGCGTCGCCGTCACCGGTGACCACCCACACCGACAGATCCCGCCGCGAGGTGGCGAGGCCGGTGGCGATGGAGGGGGCGCGGCCGTGGATGGAGTGCATCCCGTAGGTGTTCATGTAGTACGGGAAGCGGGAGGAGCAGCCGATGCCGGAGACGAAGACGATGTTCTCCTTGGCGAGCCCGAGTTCGGGCATGAAGCCCTGTACGGCGGCGAGCACCGCGTAGTCGCCGCAGCCGGGGCACCAGCGGACTTCCTGGTCGGACTTGAAGTCCTTCATCGTCTGCGGCGTCTCGGCCTTGGGGACGAGCTTGAGGAGGGGGTGGGCGGTGTCAGCCATCGATGGCCTCCTTCAGGGCGATGGCGAGCTGTTCGGCCTTGAAGGGCATGCCGTTGACCTGGTTGTAGGAGTGGGCGTCGACCAGGTACCTGGCGCGGATCAGGGTCGCGAGCTGGCCGAGGTTCATCTCGGGCACCACGACCTTCTCGTACCGCTGGAGGATCTCGCCGAGGTTGCGCGGGAACGGGTTGAGGTGGCGCAGATGGGCCTGGGCGATCGTGTCGCCGGCCGCGCGGAGTCTCCGTACGGCGGCGGTGATGGGCCCGTAGGTCGAACCCCAGCCCAGCACGAGGGTGGTGGCCCCGGCGGGGTCGTCCACCTCCAGGTCCGGGACCGCGATGTTGTCGATCTTCGCCTGACGGGTGCGGACCATGAAGTCGTGGTTGGCCGGGTCGTAGGAGATGTTCCCGGTGCCGTCCTGCTTCTCGATCCCGCCGATACGGTGTTCGAGCCCCGGCGTCCCCGGCACCGCCCACGGGCGGGCCAGCGTCTCGGGATCGCGCTTGTACGGCCAGAACACCTCGGTGCCGTCGGCGAGGGTGTGGTTCGGGGTGGTGGCGAAGGTGACCTGGAGGTCGGGGAGCTGCTCCGGGTCCGGGACGCGCCAGGGCTCCGAACCGTTGGCGAGGTAGCCGTCGGAGAGCAGGAAGACAGGGGTGCGGTAGGTCAGGGCGATCCGGGCGGCCTCCAGGGCGGCGTCGAAGCAGTCCGCCGGGGTCCTCGGCGCGACCACCGGGACGGGGGCCTCGCCGTTGCGGCCGTACATCGCCTGGAGCAGGTCCGCCTGCTCGGTCTTGGTGGGCAGCCCGGTGGACGGACCGCCCCGCTGGATGTCCACGATCAGCAGCGGCAGTTCGAGCGAGACGGCCAGCCCGATGGTCTCCGACTTCAGCGCCACCCCGGGCCCCGAGGTCGTCGTCACCCCCAGGGACCCGCCGAACGCGGCACCCAGCGCCGCCCCGATCCCGGCGATCTCGTCCTCGGCCTGGAAGGTCCGCACACCGAAGTTCTTGTGCTTGGACAGCTCGTGCAGGATGTCGGAGGCCGGAGTGATCGGGTACGAGCCGAGGTAGAGCGGCAGCCCGGCCTGCCGGGACGCCGCGATCAGCCCGTAACTGAGGGCCAGGTTGCCGGAGATGTTGCGGTACGTCCCCGTCGGGAACGCCTTCGAGGCCGGGGCGACCTCGTAGGAGACCGCGAAGTCCTCGGTCGTCTCGCCGAAGTTCCAGCCCGCGCGGAACGCGGCCACGTTCGCCTCCGCGATCTGCGGCTTCTTCGCGAACTTCTGCCGCAGGAACGTCTCCGTCCCCTCCGTCGGCCGGTGGTACATCCACGACAGCAGGCCCAGCGCGAACATGTTCTTGCTCCGCTCGGCCTCCTTCCGGGAGAGGCCGAAGTCCTTCAGCGCCTCGATCGTCAGCGTGGTCAGCGGCACCGGGTGGACGTTGAACGCCTCCAGTGAACCGTCCTCCAGCGGGGAGGTGGCGTAACCGACCTTCGCCATCGGGCGCTTGGTGAACTCGTCGGTGTTGACGATGACCTCGGCCCCGCGCGGGACGTCCCCGATGTTGGCCCGCAGGGCCGCCGGGTTCATCGCCACCAGGACGTTCGGCGCGTCGCCGGGCGTGAGGATGTCGTGGTCCGCGAAGTGCAGCTGGAAGGACGAGACTCCGGGCAGCGTCCCGGCGGGCGCCCTGATCTCGGCCGGGAAGTTCGGCAGGGTCGACAGGTCATTGCCGAACGACGCCGTCTCCGAGGTGAAACGGTCGCCCGTCAACTGCATACCGTCGCCGGAATCCCCGGCGAATCGAATGATCACCCGATCCAGTCGACGGATTTCTTTCACGCCGACCTCCGCATTCGTCGCACGGGGAGCACGTTGCTCCCCCACGACAGCTTCGTCGGTCGTATCGGCCTGGCTACTGACCTGGCTGGTCACTGAACTGGACCTCCCGTGGGCGGCGGCCGCGGAACAGCCGGTCCACCGGCGGTCCCGTGGCCCACACTACGTCGGTAAGGGGCGCCTTCCTCCGTCGATCATATGGGGGACATCGGGAAGGGAGGCGGGTTCACTCCGATTTTCCTGCCGATTACAGCCTTCCGTGGCAGGTCGGAGGGCTGATGCGTTCCCGTCTTTTTGGCGTAGGCCGCACATTTCCGGTCCGGGGAGGATTGAACGCGCCGACCACCGTTCAAGAATGCGCGGTGTCCGGAATTCGGAGGGGCGGGCCGGCGGTCCGGGCCGCCCGGGAGCGGCCCGGCGCGGCCCTGCGGGTTCAGGTGCGCCGGCACCCGGGCCCTACGAGTTCAGGTACGTCAGCACCGCGAGCACCCGGCGATGGTCGCCCTCGCTCGGCGCGAGACCGAGCTTGAGGAAGATGTTGCTGACGTGCTTCTCCACCGCGCCGTCGCTCACCACGAGCTGCTTGGCCACCGCGGAGTTCGTCCGCCCCTCCGCCATCAGGCCGAGGACCTCCCGCTCGCGCGGCGTGAGCCCCGCCAGCACATCCTGCTTACGGCTCCGGCCCAGCAGCTGCGCCACCACCTCGGGGTCCAGCGCGGTTCCGCCCCCGGCCACCCGCACCACGGCGTCCACGAAGTCCCGTACGTCGGCGACCCGGTCCTTCAGCAGATAGCCCACCCCGCGCGTGCTGCCGGCCAGCAGCTCGGTGGCGTACCGCTCCTCCACGTACTGCGACAGCACCAGCACCCCGACGCCCGGGTGGTCCTTGCGCAGCCGCACCGCGGCCCGGACGCCCTCGTCGGTGTGGGTCGGCGGCATCCGTACGTCCGCGACCACCACGTCCGGCAGCTCCTGCCGTGCGTGGAGCTCCGCCAGCAGCGCGAGCAGCGCCTCCGCGTCCCCCACCCCGGCGACGACCTCGTGCCCGAGATCGGTGAGCAGCCGGGTCAGGCCCTCCCGCAACAGCACCGAATCCTCGGCGATGACTACGCGCACTTTGTTCTCCACGTTGCCGCTTCCCCCACCGCTGTCGTCGTCCTGAGCCGGTCACCCGGCGTTTTCTCGTCCGTCTCCAGCATCCCAGCCCGGGGGAGGTGCGGGCGGAACGGGGTCGGGTCGTTTCCCGCAGGGGTACGGGCGTACGTCGACAGAGCGTGCAGTGCGTTCATCCGCGGGTGAGAAGAAGCTGGTGGGAAAGGGTGCGGTTGGTGGGTGCGGCGGATTTCTGTCGCCCGGTTTTCCGGGGCCGTTATCCATGTATGGGCCACTTTTCGGCGCGTCCGGGATTTCGGCGTTCCCGCCGGTCTCGGCGGTCTCGGTGATTTCGGCATTTTGGGGGTGTTCGTCGGGTCGGAAGTCGGTCGGCACTCGGGTCGGCACTCGGGTCGGCACTCGGGGCGGTAATCGGGCCGGCAGAGAGGAATGCGGAAATCCGATCATGTGAATGTGGTGGTCGTCGGGAAAAGACAGGGCGCGGTGGCACGGGCACGGGGCGGGCGGTTCACCCCCGGCTCACCCCCCGGCTCACCCCCCGTGCGCCTCCGGCCCCCGGAGCACGGTCTCGGTGGCCCTGACGTACCGATCCGCCTCCCCGGGGCGCGCCCGGCCACCCGGCCCCGCGTTCTCGCTCTCCGCGACGAGCCGGAAGATCAGCGCGCGGATCAGCATCTGCTGCCAGTCCGGGTGACCCCCGCCCGTCGCCGGAAGCCCGGACGGAAGCCCGGACCCGTGCCCGGAGGGGAAGCCGGACGGAAGGCCGAACCACAGCAGCCCGTCCGCGATCACCACGGCCTCGGCGAAGAGCGGGGGCCGCCAGTACGGCGAGAAGTCGATCACCACGGGCGCCTGGCCCGGCGCGAAGAGCACATTGCCGGTGAGGTCGCCGTGGACGAGCTGGGCCGCGTCCTGCCGCACCGGACGCCTCAGCGCCAGCAGAGCCGAGAACGGGCCGGCGAGGTCGGCGATCACCTCGGCGTCCTGCTCGCCCCAGGCCACCCGGTCGGCCACCGCCCAGGGGTGGGTGTGCCGGCCGAGGAAGCCGGGCCGGGGGAGACCGCGCAGCGCGGCGTGGAAGGCCCGGCCCGCGCTCAGCACCTCGGCCCAGTGACCTTCCGGACCGGGCGTGCCGGCCAGGAACGCGTGGGCGGTCCAGCCGTCCACGAGGACCCGGCCGTCGGTGGCCCGGAGCGGGCGCGGGACACGGAACCCGGGGCCCGGCGCCAACGCCTCGAACAGGGAGGCGGCCCACTCGGCCTCGGCCTCCGTTCCCCCGTCGGGCTTGAACACGTACCCGCCGACGAGAACGCTCTGCCCCTGGCCACCGGCCAGGGGGACGGGCGTGCCCGCGACTCCGAAGGCGTCGAGGACGGCGCGGGGCGGGACGGGGGCGCTCGGCTGCTCGGTCATGCCGGGCATCCTGCCCGTGCCACCGCGCCCGGCGCACCCGCATTCCGGCCCACGTGCCGGGAGCCCCCGGTCAGTCCCGCCACGGGAGCCGCGCGGTCACCGTCGTCGGGCCGCCCGCCGGGGACTGCACGGTGAGGCTGCCGTCCACGGCCCGCAGCCGCTCGGCGAGGCCGGCCAGTCCGCCGCCCGCCGTCAGGTCCGCGCCGCCCCGCCCGTCGTCGTCGACCCGGATCACCAGGTGGTCCGGGCGGTCCAGGTGTCCCGGGCGGCCGGACAGGTCGTGACCCTTCTGGGTCTTCTGCCGGTCCGCCGTCTGACGCACCGTGACCGAGGCGCGGGTGGCGCCCGCGTGCCGGGTGACGTTGCGGAGCAGCTCGGAGACCGTCACGTACGCGAGGTTCTCGACGGCACGGGCCGGGCGGAGCGGCAGCTCCACGTCGACGGAGACGGGGACGGCGCAGCGGGAGGCGACGGAGGAGAGGGCGGCGTCCAGGCCCCGGTCGGTGAGGACGGCCGGGTGGATGTCCCGGGCGAGGTCGCGGAGCTCTTGGAGGGCGACCTTCACCTCACCGTGCGCCCCGTCGATCAGTCGTGCCGCCGCGTCCGGGTCCTCGGTGAGGCGTTCCTTCGCCAGCCCGAGCTCCATCGCGAGGGCGGCGAGCCGGGCCTGGGCGCCGTCGTGGAGTTCGCGTTCGATCCGGCGCAGGTCGGCCGCCGCCGTGTCCACGACCACGCCCCGGTCCGACTCCAGCTCCACCACGCGGGAGACCAGCCGGGACGGGCCGAGCAGCCCGCCGACCATCACCCGGTCCACGGAGGCCAGCCCCCGGACGATCCACGGCGACACGAGCACGAGGACCAGCCCGACACCGCAGGTCCCGGTCAGTTCGAAGGCCGAGTCCAGGTAGACCCGGTGCGTCGCGTCCCCGTACAGCTGGAGGCCGTCGACCCCCACGTACGCCGGGAAGACCCAGGCCCAGAGCGGGTACGTGAACATGCTCCACGCGGTCGTCACCACCGTCACCGAGACGGTGAACGCGAAGACCGCCCACGGGAAGTGCAGGAACCCGTAGAGCAGGTGGCGCCAGGAGGTGCCGCTGCGGAGTGCCGCGCCGGCCCAGGAGAACACCCCGCCGGTACGGCCCCGAACGGGCTCCGGGTCGGTGACGTCGAGCCGCAGCAGGGCGCGGGCCCGCAGGCGTTCCAGGACGCCGAAGCCCCGGCACACCGCCAGGCCCGCCGCGAGCACCGGAATGCCGAGGAAGGTGACCATCAGGCCGGCGCTCAGCGAGACCGTGGTGACCACGAGGACGAAGAGCACCGTGCTGATCGGCAGGCTCAGCAGGAGGTACAGCAACTCCCGCCAGGTCCGCGACTCGACCGGCGCGCGGAGCACGGCCGGGAAGAAGTGCTTCTCGACGGGGCGGTCCTTCTCGTCGGGGCGGTCCCAGGAGCCGGTGGAGCCACCGCCCTGCCCGTCCCGTGCGTCCGATCCGAATGCCGTGGCCATCGCTGCCGTCCGTTTCCGTTCTCCGGTGAGTCCATGGGGGAGCCCGATGGGTGAGCCCGACGACGGGCCGTTCCTCACATGCCGTTCTCACGGGACCCGTGGTCACGGCCCGCGCGCGGCTTCCCAGCCGAGGACTCCAGCCTCTTCCGTACGGGCGCGCCGCACCATGAGGGCGGTCTCCGTATCCGGCGGGGGGTTACCCCCACCCCGGCGTGCGCGCCGCACGCACGGCGGAGGGCCGGGGCACACGCGCCCCGACCCTCCGCGCCGCTTCCGGCTCCTGTTTCCGGTCTCCGGTCTCCGGTCTCCTGTTTCCGGTCTCCGGTCTCCGGTGGTGTCAGCCGGGGCCGGCCGCCCCGTCGCGCCACGGCAGCTCGGCCGTCACCGAGGTCGGGCCGCCCTCCGGCGACTCCACGACCAGCAGGCCGTCCACCGCGCCCAGCCGCTCCGACAGACCGGCCAGCCCCGTACCGCCCCCGGTCCGCGCCCCGCCCTGCCCGTCGTCCCGTACCTGGAGCATCAGCCGGTCGCCCGCGCGCCACACGTCCACGGCGGCCGAGCGCGCCCGGCTGTGCTTGCTGACGTTCTGGAGGAGCTCGGAGACGGTGAAGTAGGCGATGCCCTCGATCGCCTGGGCCGGACGGCCCGGCAGATCGACGCCGACCGTCACGGGCACCGTGCACCGCGAGGCGATCGAGGAGAGCGCCGCGTCCAGGCCCCGGTCGGTGAGGACGGCGGGATGGATGCCCCGGGCGAGGTCGCGGAGCTCCTGGAGGGCCACCTTCACCTCGCCGTGCGCCTCGTCGACCATCCGGGCCGCCGCCTCCGGGTCGTCGGTGAGTTTCTCCTTCGCCAGCCCGAGGTCCATGGCGAGCGCCACCAGCCGGGCCTGGGCGCCGTCGTGCAGATCGCGTTCGATCCGGCGCAGGTCGGCCGCCGCCGTGTCCACCACCACACCCCGGTCCGACTCCAGCTCGGCGATCCGCCGCTCCAGCTCGTCGGAGGGCGCCAGCAGCGTCCGGACCATCGCGCGGTCGACGTTGGCGAGCGCCCGCGTCACATAGGGGAGCACCGGCCAGAAGGTGAAGAATCCGACCAGCGTCACGGTGAACGTCACCACACCCCACGGCAGTCGGATGAACGAATACAGCAGCGCCCGCCAGCCCACCCGGTCGCCGAGACCCGACCAGAGCCAGGCGAAGAACCCCTTCTCGCGGCGGGTCCGCGCGATCGCGCCCGGCTCCCCGACATGGACCCCGAGCAGAACGCGGGCCCGGGCGCGCTCGAACCTGCCCAGCCCGCGCGAGCCCTGGATGCCGAGGGCGAGCAGCGGCAGCCCGATCACCGTGACGGAGAGCCCGGCACCCACGCTGACCAGCACGATCGCGTAGACGAAGCCGATGATCGTGGTCAGCAGGTTCGCCAGCAGATGGGCGATCTCCTTCCACGTCCATACGTCGAGGGCCGGGCGCAGCCGGGGCGGCCGGGGGTCGTCCGGCTCGGAGAGGCTCGCCGAGGTGATTCCGGCGGGGGGCTCGGCGGGGCGCTCGGCAGGGCTCTCGGCGGGGGGCTCGGAGGGGCTCGTCGTCATGTGTCCCAGCCTGCCGGTCCGACCCCCGCGCACGCCATGGGGCTCGTGGGTGCGAAGAAGTGGGGATAACCCCACCCCCGCCCCGCACCCCTAGCCTGCGCTCTGCCGCGCTCTGCCCCGTCCCCGCCCGGGACGCGGCTGCTTACCGTCTCTTTAACAGGGCCTAGACTCCCGTGCGTACAGATCGTCGAACGGTTCGAGGGAGCGAGGAACGGACGTGGCGGACGTGCCGGAACTGCCGGAGCCGACCGTTCTCGCGTCGGATTACTTCCACAGCTACTCGGTGGTCGGACTGCTCGCCCTCGTCGGCGTGCTCTTCGTCGCCGCCGCCTTCGGGGCAGGACGCCTGCTCAGGCCCGTGGTACCGACGCCCGAGAAACTCCTCACCTACGAGTGCGGCGTGGACCCCGTAGGAGAGGGCTGGGCACACACCCAGGTCCGCTACTACGTCTACGCCTTCCTCTACGTGATCTTCGCCGTCGACTCGGTCTTCCTCTTCCCCTGGGCGACCGTGTTCGCCGCGCCCGGATTCGGCGCGACCACCCTGGTGGAAATGTTCGTCTTCCTCGGCTTCCTCGCCGTGGGACTGCTCTACGCATGGAAGAAGGGCGTCCTCACATGGGCGTGACGAGCCGGCCGACCCCCGAGCCGCAGCCCGCGAACGGAACACAGGAAGCGGTGACCGGCCCCGGGCCGGTCCCGCTGCCGGAACCCAGACGGCTCGGCGTGCTGTCCCGCCTCGCGCCGGAACCGATGAAGGTGGTCCTGAACTGGGGCCGCCGCTACAGCCTCTGGGTCTTCAACTTCGGCCTGGCCTGCTGCGCCATCGAGTTCATCGCCGCCTCGATGTCCCGGCACGACTTCATGCGGCTCGGCGTGATCCCCTTCGCCCCGGGCCCGCGCCAGGCCGACCTGATGGTCGTCTCCGGCACGGTGACGGACAAGATGGCCCCGGCCGTGAAACGGCTGTACGAGCAGATGCCCGAGCCGAAGTACGTGATCAGCTTCGGCGCCTGTTCCAACTGCGGCGGCCCGTACTGGGACTCGTACTCCGTCACGAAGGGCGTCGACCAGATCATCCCCGTCGACGTGTACGTACCCGGCTGCCCGCCCAGGCCCGAGGCGCTGCTCCAGGGCATCCTCAAGCTCCAGGACCGGATCGCCCGCGAGTCCCTGGCGGAGCGTTACGCGACGGACCCCGCCGCCCGGCCCTCGACCGCCGCGCTGACCAGCGGGCTGGTCGCCGCACCCGCCGCACCCGCCGAGCCCGCAGAGCCCGGGGAGTCGCGGTGAACGCTTCCGAGAACCCCGCGCGCCTGTACGACCGGCTGCTCGACGCCGACGCGGCGGCCGTCGCCGAGGCCGTCACCGGGCTCTTCGGCGAGGGGGCGACCGCCGCGTACGCGTACGACCTGCTCACCGTGGACGTACCCGCCGACACCTGGACCGCCGCGCTGGAAACCGCGCGCGACCGGCTCGGCTGCACCTACTTCGACTGGCTGAGCGCCGTCGACGAACCGGGCACCGGCTTCCAGGTCGGCGCCCACGTGGCCGCGCTCTCCTCCGGTACGGTCCGGCGGCTGCTGGTCCGTACGACCGTCCCGCACGAGAAGGCCGTGCTGCCCAGCGCGATCGCCGTCTACGCGGGCGCCGCCTGGCACGAGCGTGAGACCCACGAGATGTTCGGCATCCGCTTCGAGGGCCACCCGCACCTGGTGCCCCTGCTGCTGCCCGAAGGCTTCGAGGGCCACCCGCTGCGCAAGGACTTCGTCCTCGCGGCCCGGGTCGCCAAGGCCTGGCCCGGCGCCAAGGAGCCCGGCGAGTCCGAGCACGGCGGGCCCAAGCGCCGCACCATGCTCCCGCCGGGCGTCCCCGACCCGAACGAGTGGGGCCCGCTCAAGGGCCAGCTGCCTCCCGCCCCGGCCCGCCCCGCGCGGGGCGCCCGCGCGGGCGCCGCCGCTGCCGGGGAGCGACCGGTACGCCGCGCCCGCAGCGTCACCGAGGGCTCGGCGGGACAGCGCACCACGCCCGCACCGCCGACCGAACCCCCGACCGCGCCCCCGGCGGCACCTTCGGCCGGACCTTCGGCCGCACCGGAGACCCCGGCCGAGGGCGCACCGGCCGCACGGCCCGCGCGCAGGTCCCGCAGCGTCTCGGCCGGTTCCGCCAGCCAGCGCGCGGAGAGCACCCCGGACGGTACGGAGACCCCCGCGACGGACACCGGGGCCACCCGCCGGACCGGCCCGGCGCCGGACTCCGGCACCCCGGAGAGCCCGGCTCCGCGCCGGACGGCCGGAAGCGCGGACGCCCCCTGGCACCACGCCCGCCCGGCGTTCGACGACGGGACCGGCGCGGCGAAGCCCGAGGCGGAGGCGAAGCCCGAGCCCGTGGCGGAACCCGAGCCCGTGGCGAAGCCCGAACCGGAAACCCCGTCCGCAGAACCCGCAGAGCCCGCAGAACCCGCAGAGCCCGCAGAACCCGCAGAACCCGCAGAACCCGCAGAACCCGCAGAACCCGCAGAACCCGCAGAACCCGCAGAACCCGCAGAACCCGCAGTACAGCCCGCAGAGCCCGAAAGTCCCGAAGTGACCCCCGACGTGCCCGAAGACCCCGATCACCGTTCCTCCGGAGGCGATACCGCGTGAACGACGTACTCGACGTCGCCCTCCGGCTCCTCATCGTCTTCGTCGTCTTCCTGGTCTTCCCGCTCGTCGTCGGCCAGACCGAGCACAAGGTGATGGCGCACATGCAGGGCCGCCTCGGCCCCATGTACGCGGGCGGGTTCCACGGCTGGGCGCAGCTCGTCGCGGACGGGGTCAAGTTCGCGCAGAAGGAGGACGTGGTCCCGGCCGACGCCGACCGCCGCATCTTCCAGCTCGCGCCGGCCGTGGCGCTGCTGCCGTACCTCCTGGTGGTGCTCGCCATCCCGGTCGGGCCCCAGGAGGGCGCGGTCGGCCAGACCGTCGACGCGGGGATCTTCTTCGTGCTCGCCGTCATGGGGATCGGCGTCCTGGGCTCGCTGATGGCCGGGTGGGCCTCCGCCAACAAGTTCTCGCTGCTCGGCGGGCTCCGTACCGCCGCCCAGCTCCTCGCGTACGAACTGCCGATGCTGCTCGCCGCCGCCTCCGTGGCGATGGCCGCCGGGACGGTGTCGCTGCCCGGGATCGTGGACGCGTTCGAGTGGTGGTGGCTGCCCTGGCAGATCACCGGCGGCCTGATCTTCTTCGTCGCCGGGCTCGCCGAACTCCAGCGGCCCCCCTTCGACATGCCGGTGGCCGACTCGGAGATCATCTTCGGCGCGTACACCGAGTACACCGGGCTGCGCTTCGCGCTCTTCCTGCTCGCCGAGTACGCCGGGATCGTCGTCCTGTGCGGTCTGACCACCGTGCTCTTCCTCGGCGGCTGGCACAGCCCGTTCGGCGGGGAGAGCCTCGGCTGGCTCTGGACCCTGGTGAAGACGGTGATCCTCGCGTTCGTCGTCATCTGGCTGCGGGTCACCTTCCCGCGCCTGCGCGAGGACCAGCTCCAGAAGCTCGCCTGGACCACGCTCATCCCGCTCGCCCTCGCGCAGATCGCGCTCACCGGCATCGTGAAGGTGGCGATCAACTAGTGCCTCCGATCCCCGGCTCCGGCCTGGCCAAGGGTCTCGCCGTCACCCTGCGGACCATGACCAGGCGGACGGTCACCGCGCAGTACCCGGACGCGCAGCCCGAACTCCCGCCGCGCTCCCGGGGCGTCATCGGGCTGTTCGAGGAGAACTGCACGGTCTGCATGCTCTGCGCCCGTGAGTGCCCCGACTGGTGCATCTACATCGACTCGCACAAGGAGACGAGCCCGCCCGCCGCCCCCGGCGGACGCGAGCGCTCCCGCAACGTTCTCGACCGCTTCGCCATCGACTTCTCCCTCTGCATGTACTGCGGTATCTGCATCGAGGTCTGCCCCTTCGACGCCCTCTTCTGGTCGCCGGAGTTCGAGTACGCCGAGACGGACATCCGCGACCTCACCCACGAGCGCGACAAGCTCCGCGACTGGATGTGGACCGTGCCGGAGCCTCCCGCGCTCGACCCGGGCGCCGAGGAGCCGAAGGAGATCGCCGCCGCCCGCAAGACGGCGGAGAAGCTCGAAGCCCAGCGCGTCCAGGAGGAGCAGGCGGAACAGGCAGCCCGGGAGGCCGGGCAGGCCACCCAGGAGCAGCCGCACGACGAGGAGGGCCAGGCATGATGCCCGCACTCGCCGCGAGCGCGGCGGCCCACCCCGGTTTCCTCTCCCCGTCCGGCGTCGAGATCGCGTTCGTCCTGGTCGGCCTGGTCACCCTCGGAGCGGCTCTCGTCTCCGTCACCACCCGTCAGCTGGTGCACGCCGCGCTCTGGCTCGTCGTCACGCTCGGCGGCCTCGCGGTCGAGTACCTCCTGCTCACGGCGGAGTTCATCGCCTGGGTCCAGGTGCTCATCTACGTCGGCTCCGTCGTGGTCCTCCTCCTCTTCGGCCTGATGCTCACCCGAGCCCCGATCGGCCGCTCACCGGACGCCGACTCGGAGAACCGGTGGGTCGCGCTCGGCGTGGCGGCCGCCGCGGCGGCGGCCCTCGTCTGGGTCGTCGTGGACGCGTTCCGCACCACGTGGATCGGGCTGGACGGGCCCGCGCAGGGCTCCACCGCCGTCACCGGGACTTTCCTCTTCCGCCACTGGGTGCTGCCGTTCGAGGCGCTCTCCGTGCTGCTGCTCGCCGCCCTGGTGGGAGCGATCGTGCTGTCCCGCCGGGACCCCGAGACCCGCGCGGCCCTCCCCGGAGCCCGGCGTACGTCCGGCAGCCGCACACCCGGCACCCGCACCACCGCCCGCCGCTCCGCCGCCCCCGGGCGTACGCGCGCCGGTCACCGGCCCGGCGCCCCGGGAGACCCGGCCGCCCCCGGCACCCCGGAAGAAGGGACCAGCTGATGCACCTCGCCTATCCCGCCGTGCTCGCCGTCCTCCTCTTCTGCGTCGGCGTCTACGGCGTGCTCGCCCGCCGCAACGCGATCCTGGTCCTGATGTCCGTCGAGCTGATGCTCAACGCCGTCAACCTCAACCTGGTCGCCTTCGACGTCTGGCTCCGCGACTCGCTCCACGCCGGCCAGGCCCTCACCCTCTTCACCATCGCCATCGCCGCGGCCGAGATCGGCATCGGCCTGGCGATCGTGCTCGCCGTGTACCGCAACCGCGGCACCTCCGACGTCGACCGGCTCCGCGACACCGCCGAGACCGACGACGCCGAGGCCCTTCCCGACGAGTGGACCGGCGACGGCGAACCCCTCGGCGAGGGCGCCCCCGGCACCACCGCAGACCCGGCCGCCCCGGCGGGGAAGGCAAGGAAGACAGAGGCCACCGCGTGACCACCACGACCCTCGCCGTCCTCGTCCCCCTGCTGCCCTTCCTCGGGGCCGTCGCCGGGCTGCTGCTCGGCCGCACCGTCCCCGGGTTCGTCCGGCCGCTCGCCGTCCTCCCGGTGCTCGCCGCGGCCGTGCTCGCCGTGGTCGTCGCCGTCGGCCAGGGCGGCGGCCGGGCCATCGACGCCTCGACCCGGCTGACCCCCACCGGCTCGGTGCCGATCGACCTCGCCCTCCACCTGGACGGCTTCGCGGTGCTCGTCGCGGTGCTCGTCGGGCTCGTCGCGACCTGCGTGCAGGTCTACTCGCTCGCGTACCTCCGCGACGACCCCCGCTACCCCTCCTACGCGGCGCTCGTCTCCCTCTTCACCTCCGCGATGCTGCTCGTCGTCTACTCCGGCGACCTGATGGTGCTGCTGGTCGGCTGGGAGGTCATGGGCATCTGCTCGTACTTCCTCGTCGGCCACTACTGGGAGACGCCCGAGGCGCGCGCCGCCTCCCTCAAGGCGTTCCTGGTCACCAAGCTCGGCGACGTCCCCTTCCTGATCGGCCTCTTCGCGCTCGCCGCCGACACCGGCACCTTCCGCATCACCGGCATCCTCGGCGCGGTCGCGAACGGCGGCCTCGACCACCCCACCGTCATCGCGCTGCTGCTGCTCGCCGGGGTGGCGGGCAAGTCCGCGCAGTTCCCGCTGCACACCTGGCTGCCCGACGCGATGGCCGGTCCGACGCCCGTCTCCGCGCTGATCCACGCCGCGACGATGGTGGCCGCCGGGATCTACTTCGTGGCGCGGCTGCTGCCCGTCTTCGCCGCCTCCGGCGCCGCTCTCGTCGTCCTCTCCGTGATGGCCGCCGTCACGATGGTCGGCTCCGGCCTGGCCGCGCTGGCGCAGGACGACATCAAACGCGTCCTCGCCTACTCGACCCTCGGCCAGCTCGGCTACATGGCCGGGGCGCTGGCCGTCGGCGACCGGGGGGCCGCCGTCTTCCACCTCCTGTCGCACGGTGCCTTCAAGGCAGTCCTCTTCCTCGCCGCCGGGGTCGTCATCCACGCCACCGGCACCAACTCGCTCGCCGCCATGTCCCGCATGGGCGGCCTGGCCAAGCGCATCCCCGACGCCTACTGGACGATGACCGTCGCCCTGCTGGCACTGGCCGCCATCCCGCCGTTCGCCGGCTTCTTCTCCAAGGAAGCCGTCCTCGTCGCCGCCGAGCACACCGCCCTCGGCGACCGCCACGTCGCCCCGGCCGCCGCCGGCTGGACGATCCTGATCGCCGGGCTGCTGGCCGCCGTGCTCACCGCCGGATACGCCATGCGGCTCTGGCTGCTCACCTTCCGGGGCCGCGGCCCCGCCGTGCCGGACCACGGCAGGCAGCCCGCCGCGATGACCTCCGTGCTCTGGGTCCTGGCCGTCCCCACCCTCGGCTTCGGCCTGACCGTCGGGGTGATCGGCGACTGGTTCGACGGACACCGCCTCACCCCGACGCTGACCACCGCCATCCTCTCCACGGGCGTCGGACTCATCGGCGGACTCGTCACCTACGCGGCGTGGCGGCACACCACCGCGCACGCCGCCGCCGGGGCGCCCTCGCCGTACACCGACGCCGTCAGCGCCCACCCGGAGGCCGAGCCCGCCCTGGTGGAGGCCGAGGCCATCAGCGCCCACGCCGCCGTCCACGACGACATCGCGGACGCCGCCGACCCGGCCGACCCCGGACGCCTGCTGCTCGGCCCCCTGCACGCCCCCGCGGCAGCCGGATTCCACCTGGACGCCCTGTACTCACGGCTCTTCGTGCGCCCCGTGCTGTCCGCCGCCCGCCTCGTCCGCTTCCTGGACCGCGAGGTCGTCGACACGTACGTACGCGGCTCGGGCACCACCGCACGGCTGCTCGGCACCGCCGTCCGCCGCGCCCAGACCGGCAACGCGCAGACCTACGTCTCCGCCCTGCTCGCCGGGTCCCTCGTCCTGACGATCGCCGTCGTCGTCTATGCCAACGTCAACGCCGGGGCGTGAACCGTGATCGATATCAGCCCGTCCGTGATGCAGGCCCTGCTGGCACTGGCCGTCGTCGGCCCGCTGGTGGGCGCCGTCGCCGCCCTGCTCCCCGCCCCGCCCGGACTGAAGGGCCGTGACCCCGACCAGGCCGTGCTCCGCCACGGCGTGACCGTGACCGGCGCGATCCTCCTCGTCACCCTGGTGCTGGCGGCCGGCTTCGACCGCGACCACGCGTCGACGATGCAGGCCACCACCGACATCGGCTGGATCCCGGCGCTGGACGTCCGCATCCACCTCGGCATCGACGGCATCTCTCTCCCCCTGGTCGTGCTCACCGCGCTCCTGACCTTCCTCTGCGCGCTGTACAGCTACTTCAAGATGCCCGCGGGCCCGTCCCCGAAGGCCTTCGTCGCCCTGATCCTGCTGCTGGAGTCCGGCACGCTGGCGACCTTCGCCGTGCTGGACCTGCTGCTCTTCTTCCTCGCCTTCGAGATGGTCCTCATCCCGATGTACTTCCTCATCGCCCGCTGGGGCGGCGAGGGCAAGCAGGCCGCGGCCTCGAAATTCGTCCTCTACACGGTGCTCGGCTCCGTGGTCATGCTGCTCGGACTGCTGCTCGTGGGAGTGAACAGCGGCACGTTCGACATGGTGGCACTCGCCACTGACAACGGCCGCGGCCTCTCCACGTCCGTGCAGGTCATCGCCGTTCTGGCGATCGGGATCGGGCTCGCCGTGAAGACCCCGATGTGGCCGCTGCACAGCTGGCTCCCCGACGCGCACACCGCCGCCCCCACGGTCGGCTCGGTGCTGCTGGCGGGCGTGATGCTGAAGATGGGCACGTACGGATTCGTCCGCGTGCTCCTGCCGGTCGCCCCCGAGGGCATGCACACCTTCGCGCCGTACCTCGGCGCCCTCGCGGTCGCCGGGATCGTCTACGGATCGCTCGCCTGCCTCGCCCTCGCCCGCCCGGGCGCCAAGGGCGACCTCAAGCGCCTGATCGCGTACTCCTCCGTCGGCCACATGGGCTTCGTGCTCCTCGGCATCGCCTCGATGACCCCCACCGGCGTCAACGGCGCGCTCTTCGCCAACATCGCCCACGGCCTCATCACCGGCCTGCTGTTCTTCCTGGTCGGCGCGGTGAAGGACCGGCACGGCACCGCCGACCTCGACACCCTCGCCGGGGCCACCGGCGCCGCCCTCTACGGCCGCGCCCCCCGCCTCGGCGCCCTGCTCGCCTTCGCCGCCGTGGCCTCCCTCGGGCTCCCCGGCCTCGCCGGGTTCTGGGGCGAGATGCTCACCCTCTTCGGCGCGTTCGACCCGGCCGGGGGCCTCAGCCGCCCCGCGTTCCTGACGTTCACCGCGATCGGCGCGTTCGGCACCCTGCTCACCGCCGCGTACATGCTCGTCGTGGTCCGCCGGGTCTGCATGGGCGAACCGCCCGCGCGCCCGAGCGGCGGCACCGGCCTCGGCACCACGCAGCAGGAGCCCTCGGCACCCGAGGGCACCGAGGTGACCGCGGGCACCACGGCGACCGCGGTGGCCACGCTCACCGTCGACCGGGCGGCCGCCACCGCGGAGATCGCCGACGTCCGCCCGTACGAGTTCGCCGCCTGGACCCCGCTCGTCGCCCTCACCGTCCTCGCCGGACTCTGGCCCGCCGTCCTCCTGGGACTCACCGACCCGGCCGTGCAGAAGCTCCTCGCAGGAGGCAAGTCGTGATCACGGACCTCGTGACCGCCGCCGTCGGAGCGGCCCCGGGCCCCGCCACGACGGGACCGGCCGGAGCCACACCGGTGGAGTCGGCCGCCGGACTCGTCCAGTCCGTCGACTGGCTCGCCGTCGCGCCTCCGCTCGTCGTCGCGGTGCTGGCCCTCGCCGTCCTCGTCGCCGACCTCTTCCTCGCCGAGCGCCACAAACCGCTCCTCGGGTACGCCACCGTCGCCGGGCTCGTCGTCGCCCTCGCCTTCCTGGTCCCGCTGCTGGGCGACCACCGCTCCACCTTCTGCGTGGACGCCACCGCCCCCGGCGCGGGCCGGGCGTGCAGCTACACCGCCGACGGCTTCGCCCTCGTGATCCAGGCCCTGGTCCTCGTCGGGGCGCTGCTCACCGCGCTGCTCTCGCTCGACGACACCCGGAAGCTGCCCGCCGGGGAGTTCTGGTTCCTGCTGCTCTCCTCGGCCTCCGGCGCGGTGCTGCTGCCCGCCTCCCGCGACCTGATCACCCTTGTCGTCGCCCTGGAAGTCGCCTCGCTCCCGGCCTTCGCCCTCGTCGGCATCAAGCGCGGCGACCGCCGCTCCTCCGAGGCGGCCCTCAAGTTCTTCCTGTCGTCCGTCACCGCGACCGCCGTGATGCTCCTCGGCGTCAGCTTCGTGTACGCGGCCACCGGCACCACCCACCTCACCGAGCTGGCCGACGCCCTCGACCACGTACCCCCCCGGTTCACCACCCTCGCGGCGACCGGCGTGGCGCTCACCCTCGTCGGCTTCGCCTTCAAGACCGCCGCCGCGCCCTTCCACTTCTGGGTCCCCGACACCTACGTCGGCGCCCCGCTGCCGATCGCCGCGTACCTCTCCGTCGTCGGCAAGGCGGTCGGCTTCTCGGGACTGATCCTGGTCACCGTGCTCGCCTTCCCGGCCTACTCCGACGTCTGGGGACCGGCCCTCGCCGTCCTCGCCGCGCTCACCATGACCGTCGGGAACGTCGCGGCCCTCCGCCAGGACCCCGCCCGCTCCCGCAGCGCCGTACGCCTGCTCGCCTGGTCCTCCGTCGGCCAGGCCGGCTACCTCCTGGTGCCGGTCGCCGCAGGCGCGTACACCAGTGGTCTCCAGGCGGGCTCCACCGTCGCGTACGCCCTGATGTACGCCGTCGTGAATCTCGGCGCCTTCGCGGTCGCCGCGCTCGTCGCCCGTACGAGCCCCGGCAACCGCCTCACCGACTACCGGAACCTCTACGCCCGCAGCCCGCTGACCGCCCTGGCGCTGGCCTTCTTCCTGCTCTGCCTGGCCGGCCTGCCGCCGGGCATCATCGGGCTCTTCGCCAAGGTCACCGTCTTCCGGTCAGCCGTCGACGCGGGCCTGGGCTGGCTCGCCGTCGTGATGGCCGTCAACGTGGTGATCGCCCTCGCCTACTACCTCCGGTGGACCGCGCTGCTCTTCCGGGGCACGGAGGCCGCCCCGAGCCCGGCGGAGGCCGCCCCGGACGCGGCCCCGGTGGCCGCGGAGGGCCGTACGGCCGTCGCCGCCCCGGCCCCCCTCGTCGCCGCGCTCGTCCTCACCACCGCCGCGGCGCTGGTCCTCTCCGGGGCGCCGCAGATCGTTCTGAGGTTCGCCGGCGGAACGCTTTTCTGACGCTTCCCGGACCCCCGTCCCGGCCCTCACCTCGCGGGTTTGCCCCGGCGGGCCGGGACAGGGCAGGGTCTCCGTGCAGGCATCACGCACCGGGCGAGACCCGGCGCGGAGAGTGCGGAGCGCGCGGAGAGCGCGAAGAGCGGAACGAGGGAGACAGCGCGGTGCTGAACGGATTCAAGGACTTCATCCTGCGGGGCAACGTCATCTCCATGGCGATCGGCCTCGCCGTGGGAGCGGCCTTCACCGCCGTCGTCACCGGATTCAGCAACGCCTTCATCGTGCCGCTCATCGGCGTCATCACCCGGGGTACCGGCGACTTCAACAAGGCGTCGTTCGACGTCGAGGGCGTCACCTTCCCCTACGGCCTCTTCATCGCCGCGGCCATCGCCTTCGTCATCACCGCCGCCGTGCTCTACTTCTGCGTCGTCGTCCCCATGCAGAAGGTCCAGGACCGCTTCACCGCGAAGAAGGCCGACGAGCCCGCCGACATCAAGGC
This sequence comes from Streptomyces sp. NPDC001493, assembly GCF_053597235.1. Taxonomy (NCBI): domain Bacteria; kingdom Bacillati; phylum Actinomycetota; class Actinomycetes; order Kitasatosporales; family Streptomycetaceae; genus Streptomyces; species Streptomyces sp. NPDC001493. The sequence continues at coordinate 116,146 of NZ_JBSFHV010000015.1, read as the reverse complement.
GGCCCTGCGCGACTGCCCGCGCTGCTACACCGCCATCCCGGCCATCGCCTCGCGCTGCGGCCACTGCACCAGTGAGGTCGAGCCCGACCCGGCCGCCGTGGCGCTCGCCGAGCAGATCACCGGGAAGCCCGTGGGGGCCCAGAAGCTCCCCGCCCAGCGCTGACGGCCTCACAGAGCCTGCCGGACGGCCCCGCGGCCACCCGTACGGCTCACCCAGGGCCTTTTACGGTCCTGGGGTCTTCCGCAGCCGCGCGGGCCCCGCCCTCCGGGCCCGCGCACAAGGGAACTAGCTCACTTCGCCTGGCGTTGACCAGAACGGGAAGTTCCACTGATAAGTGGACCCCTATCGAGCAAGGGTTCCCCTGCTGCACCACTTGGAGGGCGTACCGTGCACCGCCGGCACAACGGGCTCAAGACCGCCGTACTCCTCGGCGGCCTGTCCGCACTGATCATCGTCATCGGCAGCTTCTTCGGGCGTACGGGCCTGATCGTCGCGCTCCTCGTGGCGGTCGCCACCAACGCCTACGCGTACTGGAACAGCGACAAGCTGGCCCTGCGGGCGATGCGGGCGCGGCCCGTCAGCGAGTTCGAGGCCCCCACGATCTACCGCATCGTGCGCGAGCTCTCCACCGCCGCCCGCCAGCCGATGCCCCGGCTCTACATCTCGCCCACCCAGGCACCCAACGCCTTCGCCACCGGACGCAACCCGCGCAACGCCGCCGTCTGCTGCACCGACGGCATCCTCCAGATCCTGGACGAACGCGAGCTGCGCGGGGTCCTCGGCCACGAGCTGAGCCACGTCTACAACCGCGACATCCTGATCTCCTCCGTCGCCGGAGCACTCGCCTCCGTCGTGATGTTCCTGGTCAACTTCGCCTGGCTGATCCCGGTCGGCCGCTCCAGCGACGACGAGGGGCCCGGCATCTTCGGCCTGCTCCTCGTGATGATCCTGGGCCCGCTCGCCGCCTCCGTCATCCAGCTCGCAGTGAGCCGCTCCCGCGAGTACGAGGCCGACGCCTCCGGAGCCCAGCTCACCGGTGACCCGCTCGCCCTGGCGAGCGCCCTGGCCAAGCTCGACGCGGGCACCAAGCGGCTCCCGCTGCCGCCCGAGCCGCGCATCGAGACCGCGAGCCACATGATGATCGCGAACCCGTTCCGGCCCGGCCAGGGTCTGTCCAAGATGTTCTCCACGCATCCGCCGATGGCGGAGCGCATCGCCCGACTAGAGAAGATGGCAGGTCATCGACCGTGAAGACGATCCTGAACGTCATATGGCTGGTCCTGTGCGGGTTCTGGATGTGCCTCGGCTACCTCGCCGCCGGTCTCGTCCTCTGCATCACGATCATCGGCATCCCCTTCGGCGTGGCCGCGTTCCGTATCGGCCTCTACGCCCTCTGGCCCTTCGGCTACATGGTGGTCGACCGTCGCGACGCGGGCGGCGCCTCCTGCGTCGGCAACGTCCTCTGGCTGGTCCTCGCCGGCTGGTGGCTGGCGCTCGGCCACATCGTCACCGGCATCGCGCTCTTCGTCACCATCATCGGCATCCCGCTGGCCATCGCGAACTTCAAGCTGATCCCGGTGTCGCTGATGCCGTTCGGCAAGGAGGTCGTCCCCACCGACCAGCCCTTCGCCGCCCGGTAGCGACGGCCCCTCGGCACGACCCGCCGGGCAACCGATCCGTCCCCGCCCGCGTCCCTGATTCCGTAACCAGGAAAGGGGTAAGCGGGTCACATGGGCATCATCGCGTGGATCATCCTCGGGCTTGTCGCCGGAGTCATAGCCAAGGTCCTGCTGCCGGGACGCGATCCCGGCGGCATCATCATCACGACCCTCATCGGGATCGCCGGAGCGTTCGTCGGGGGCTGGCTCTCCGCGAAGTTCCTCGACCGTCCCATCAACGACGACTTCTTCGACCTCGCCACCTGGGTGGCCGCCATCGCGGGCTCCCTGGTGCTGCTCATCGTCTACCGGCTGCTCTTCGGGAACTCCCGCGAACGCCGCTGACCCGCGCCGCCCGCCCGCCGGTCACCGGTCGTCGAGACCGGTCTCCCGCAGTGTCAGATTGAGCCGGCCGGCCCGCATCCCCGTATCCGGGCCGGCCGTCCCCGGGTACACCTTCGGCACCCCGTGGAAGGCGAACCGCGACGGTCCGCCGAACACGAAGAGATCACCGGACTCCAGCTCCACGTCCGTCCAGGGCCGTCCCCGGTCCTCCGTGTTCCCGAACCGGAAGACGCAGGTGTCGCCGATGCTGAGCGACACCACCGGGGCCCCGGAAAGCTCCTCCCGGTCCTGGTGCATGCCCATCCGGGCCGTGGCGTCGTAGAAGTTCACCAGCCCCGCGTCCGGCGCGTACGCCCGCCCCGCGGCCTCGTCCTCGTACGCCTCGGCCACCGCCGCCCGGCCCAGCTCCGCCAGCCACCCGGGGAAGTCCGCGACCCGGGCGCCGTTCACGTCGTCGGCCGTACGGACGTATCTGTACGGCAGCCAGTGCCAGCCCAGGCACACCGTGCGCACCGACATCACCCCGCCGCCCGGCAGCTCCGTGTGCCGCAGCGGCACCGGCCCCCGCGCCCACGCCCGGCAGGCCGTCACCAGCTCCCGCTGCCGCTCCACCGACAGCCACCCCGGCACGTGCACCGCACCGGGAGCGACGGTCCGCCGCTCCCTCGGAAACAGCCCCGCCGGCACGGTCAGTCCCGCCCGGCCGTGTTCCGCCCGGCCGTGTTCCGCACGGTCCCCCGCACCGCCGCGTCCGCCGCGTCCTCCGTCGCCCGGCCGTCGGCCCAGGCGCCCTCGAACGTCAGCAGCCGCTCCTTGCGCTCCGGCCCGCCCGCGTACCCGCGCAGCGAACCGTCCGCGCCGATCACCCGGTGGCACGGCCGCACCACCAGCAGCGGATTGCGCCCGATCGCGGTGCCCACGGCCCGTACCCCGGCCCCCGCGACGCCGACCCGCGCCGCCACCCAGCCGTACGACACCGTCCTGCCGTACGGGATCTCCTCCAGCGCCCCCCAGACCCGGCGCTGGAACTCCGTACCCGCCCCCGGCGCGTACGGCAGCTCGAAACGCGTCAGCCGCCCCGCGAAGTACGCCGAGAGCTGTGCCCGGACCTCCGCGAAGGCCTCCGGCGCCTCCCGCCACCCCGCCAGGACGACCGCCCCGCCCTTCTGCTCCGGTACGGACACGGAGAGCAGGCCCCCGGACGCCTCGTCGCCGACCAGCAGCAGTTCGCCCAGCGGGCTGTCGAACCTCGTGTACACCGTGCCCATCGACCGTCATCCCTCTCGCGCGCCACCCGGGCCCGAAGTGGTCCCGGTGGTGGCCCCGTACCTACGAGTCTGCGTCACCGGCGCACCGTCCGGCTGGCGGAAATCCGACATCAGGCATCCGGCGCGCGCACCCCGCGTCCGGACACGGCTCACGGCGGTGCCGAGAACGACACCGCCGTGGGGAACCTCAGGATCTGCGCGGGAGTACGGGCAACAGCCCGTCCGTCACCGGTAGTTGACGTACTGCAGGGCGAAGTCGAAGTCCTTGCCCTTGAGCAGCGCCTGGACGGCCTGGAGGTCGTCGCGGCTCTTCGAGCTGACCCGCAGCTCGTCGCCCTGGACCTGCGCCTTGACGCCCTTGGGGCCCTCGTCGCGGATGACCTTGGCGACCTTCTTGGCGTTCTCCTGGGAGATGCCTTCCTCGATGGTGGCGAAGATCTTGTACTCCTTGCCGGAGAGCTGCGGCTCGCCCGCGTCCAGCGACTTCAGCGAGATCCCGCGCTTGATCAGCTTGGTCTCGAAGATGTCGAGGATCGCCTTGACGCGCTCCTCGCCGTTCGCCTCCATCAGGATCTTCTCGCCGGACCAGGCGATCGACGCGCCGGTGCCCTTGAAGTCGTAGCGCTGGGAGATCTCCTTGGCGGCCTGGTTGAGGGCGTTGTCGACCTCCTGCCGCTCGACCTTCGAGACGATGTCGAAACTGGAGTCGGCCATGACGTGTGGCTCCTTGCGTCGTGATCGTGCGTAAGCGTGGGATGCAATGCGATGCAGGAGGAAGCCTAAAGGCTGGCCCCGCGTCCGGACGCTGATCAATCGAGTGGCGGAGCACCCCTGAGCATCGGGTATCGTTTACGTCGTCGCCAAGGAGTTCCCCAGCGGGGCTCCGAAGTGATGTTCGAGGCGGTGTGCCCGAGTGGCCAAAGGGAGCAGACTGTAAATCTGCCGGCTCAGCCTACCCAGGTTCGAACCCTGGCGCCGCCACCGAACGGGAAGCCCCCGTCCACAGCAATGTGGGCGGGGGCTTCCTTCATGTCCGGCCTTCTCCATGTCCGGCCTTCTTCATGTCCGGCCTTCTGCGTGTCCGGCTTTCACGCCCGGACGGCGGCGCGTGGACCTGCGGCGGGTATTCCGTACGCCCGCCGCAGGCCCCCGCCGCTCAGTTCCCCGAGACGTTCCTGACCGCGACCGCCACCGGCACGTTGCCGGAGATCAGCTCCAGGGTCAGGCCCGCCGTGCTCGGGGTGTCCAGCAGCTCCGCGAGGGCCGCCGCCACGTCGTCGCGGGGGACCGGGCCCCGGCCGGTGGACGGGGAGAGCAGGACCAGGCCGGTGCCGGCGTCGTCGGTGAGCAGGCCGGGGCGGAGGATCGTCCAGTCGAGGCCGGAGCGTGCCCGTACGGCGTCGTCCGCCGCGCCCTTCGCCCGCAGGTACACGTCGAAGACCTCGTCGCCCGGGTGCGAGGCGTCCGCCCCCATGGCCGAGACCATGACGTAGCGCCGGACGCCCGCGCGTTCGGCCGCGTCGGCGAAGAGCACCGCCGCGTCCCGGTCCACCGTGTCCTTGCGCGCGGCACCGCTGTTGGGGCCCGCGCCCGCCGCGAAGACCACGGCGTCGGCGCCCCCGAGCACCTCGGCCACCTCGTCCACGGAGGCCGATTCGAGGTCCAGCACGGCCGCTCGGGCGCCCACCGCCTCCAAGTCCCCGCGCTGACCCGGATCGCGGACGATGCCGACCGCCTCGTCCCCGCGCGCGGCGAGCAGACGCTCCAGCCGCAGTGCGATCTGACCATGTCCACCTGCGATGACAATGCGCATGGTCACGACCGTACGCCGGACCGGGCCCGCCCGCCGGGAGCGCGCCCGGCTCTTGGTCAACCAGGGCCCGGACCGGGGCCCGGCCGGCCCTGGCGCGGCAGCCCGTACGGCTCCGGCAGCTCCGGATCGCAGTACTCGCGCACCGCGCTCGTCCGGGCGACGATCCGCCCCCGGTGCACCACGATCCGGCTGTACGCGAGCGAGAGCACGCCCGCGAGGCCGTCGCCGCGCACGGCGAGGAGTTCGGCCGGGGCGCCCGCCTCCACCCGCACTTCGGGCAGCCCCATCGCCTGCCGGGCGGTGTTCGCGACGGCGTCGTACGCGGTTCTGACGGGCAGTCCGTGCTGCGAGGCCAGCAGGTACGCCGCCTCCAGCGGGTCCCCGCGCCCGACCGGGTTGACCGTGTCGCGCAACGCCCCGCTGCCCGCCGCCACGATGACCCCGGCCGCGCGCAACAGGCGTACGGGGGCGGTGAGTCGGCGCTTCGCGCCGGAGCAGCAGCCCTGGGGCAGACAGACCACCGCCACTCCCGCCGCCGCGAGTTGACGGGCCGCCTGAGCCACGAGCTCGGGCGGCAGCCGCGAGAGGCCGCCGCAGGGGCCGATGGTCACCCTCGGCCCCTGCGGCGAGGATCCACCCCCCGCCTCCGGTCCCGGACCCGCTCGCAGGTCGGCCGCCATCGCGGCGAACCGGGCCAGCCGGGCGGGGTCGGAGGCGTCCGTGTGCAGGTCCACCGGGAGCCCGTGCTCGGCGGCGACGGTGAGGGCCCGCTCCGCGTGCCCGTCCGGGTCGGGGTCGAGGTCCGGGCGCCCGCCGATCACGCCCGCGCCCATCGCCACGGCGTCCCTGAGCAGAGCCGTACCGTCCCCGCCGGAGGCTCCGGTGAGGCGCCTGGGGACCGCCACGGGCGTGAGGTCGGTCAGCCCGCGCAGCGCGTACCGGGCCTGCAGGACGGCCTCCAGCGGCCCGAGGCCCTGCGTGCCGCCCACCCGCACGTGGGTGCGCAGCGCGGTCGCGCCGTGGCCCAGCTGGAGCAGGGCGGCCTCGGTCGCGCGCCGGCGCAGGTCCTGGGGGCCGCGCGGGTCGGCGCCGCAGTCGGAGGCGGTGAGGGCGGTGTCGCCGTGGGCGTGGGGTTCGGCGGGGGCGGGGAGCAGCAGGTAGCCGCGCAGGTCGACCCGCGCGCCCCGGGTGCCGAGGCTGCCGGGGTCCCCGACGGCCTCGATCCGCGGCCCCGCCACCCGTACGTCCACCGGGCGGCCGTCGGCGAGCCGTGCGCCGCACAGCAGGAGCGGCTCGGGGGCCGCGCCGGGGCCGTCCACCGGGTCGTGGCCGGGTCGCCCCGGCCGGCTGTCGGGCATTGGCGCTCCTGGGAGGGGTGGTGGTCCCGCCACGCCCCGACGGCCGCCGGAACGGTGCCGGAACGCCGCCGGAACGGCCGTTTTCAAGATCGAACCGGCCTGAGCCTAGGGCGGAGTCCGACCTGTCCCAGGGAGGAGCGAAATAGTCATACCGGCGAGGCGGTGCGGGGCGCCCCGGACGGAGGGGTTCCGTGGGGCTGCTGGGGTTCCGCGCCCCGGGGTTCAGCCCCTGATCAGAGGCCTGGCGGGGCCTCGGGGCCGCCTTGGGGAGGGCCCGCGAGGGGGGCCGCGGAAACGGATTTGGGGGATCGGCGGAGAACCGTGTAATGTCTTCCTCGCTCGCCCCAATAGCTCAGTCGGTAGAGCGTCTCCATGGTAAGGAGAAGGTCTGCGGTTCGATTCCGCATTGGGGCTCTGGTGATCGGGAAACCCTGCTTCGGCAGGGGGACCTTTTCATCAAAGCGGTGTAGCTCAGTCGGTAGAGCAAGCGGCTCATAATCGCTGTGTCACCGGTTCAAGTCCGGTCACCGCTACAAACGGTAGCCGATTGTGGGGTCGGTCCTTCGATCGGCTACTCTTTTATGCGTTCATCCGTCCATCCGTCCGTCTTAGGAGCACTCACGTGGCTGCCACCGACGTCCGCCCGAAGATCACGCTGGCCTGCGTGGAGTGCAAGGAGCGGAACTACATCACCAAGAAGAACCGGCGTAACAACCCGGACCGTCTTGAGATGAAGAAGCACTGCCCGCGCTGCAACTCGCACACTGCGCACCGCGAAACGCGCTGAAACAGGCTCGTACACGAGGCCGTCCCCACTGGGGGCGGCCTCGTGTCGTTGTATGGGGTCGTGGGATGGTCCTTCGGCTTCCCTCGACCCCTTTTTTTCACTTCATCAGGAGGTAGCGAGCTCATGGCGCTCGACCAGTCCTTCGTGGGGCGGACCTATCCGCCCACCCCGGCGTACGAGGTCGGCCGGGAGAAGATCCGCGAGTTCGCCGAGGCGGTGGGCGACACCCATCCGGCGTACGTCGACGCGGAGGCGGCCCGTGCGCTCGGTCACCCGGACGTGATCGCGCCGCCCACCTTCGTCTTCTCCATCACGTTCAAGGCCGCCGGGCAGGTGATCGAGGACCCGCAGCTGGGGCTCGACTACAGCCGGGTCGTGCACGGCGACCAGAAGTTCGCCTACGCGCGCCCGGTGCGGGCGGGGGACCGGCTGACGGTCACCTCGACGATCGAGCGGATCAAGTCGATGGCCGGGAACGACATCCTGGACATCCGCGGCGAGGTCCACGACGAGTCCGGCGCACACGTCGTGACGGCCTGGACGAAGCTGGTGGCGCGAGCCGCCGAGGAGGCGTGATGACGGCGAAGGTCGCTTACGAGTCGGTCGAGGTCGGTACGGAGCTGCCGTCCCGCTCCTTCCCGGTCACCCGGGCCTCGCTGGTGCGGTACGCGGGTGCGTCCGGCGACTTCAACCCGATCCACTGGAACGAGAGGTTCGCGGTCGAGGTCGGACTGCCGGACGTCATCGCGCACGGCATGTTCACCATGGCCGAGGCGGTCCGGGTGGTCACGGACTGGGCCGGCGACCCGGGCGCGGTCGTCGAGTACGGCGTGCGCTTCACCAAGCCAGTCGTCGTGCCGAACGACGACAAGGGCGCGCTGATCGAGGTCAGCGGCAAGGTCGCCGCCAAGCTGGACGACAACCAGGTCCGGGTCGACCTGGTCGCCGTGTGCGACGGCCAGAAGGTGCTGGGCATGTCCCGCGCCGTGGTCCGCCTCGCCTGAGTACTCCGTACGGTCGCCCACAGGTGTACGGCAAGGGGCACCCGCTTCGGCGGGTGCCCCTTCCGCGTGTTCCGGTACACCCCTTGACGTGGTTAGTGATTGAGCAATAACTTACGTCCATGGTGAGAATGAGTGCGGACGAGCGGCGCGAGAGCGTCATCCATGCGGCGATCACCGCGTTCGCACGCGGCGGGTACGACGGGACTTCCACCGAGACGATCGCGCGGGCCGTCGGCGTCTCGCAGCCGTATCTCTTCCGCCTGTTCCCCAGCAAGCAGGCGATGTTCCTCGCCGCCGCCGAACGCTGCCTGACGGACACCATGGGCATCCTCCTGGAGGCGGGCGAGGCCGAAGACGCCGCCCAGTGCATGGCGGCGGCGTACGGGCGGCTGATCGCCGAGGATCCCGACAAGCTGCTCATGCAGATGCAGACGTATGCGGCGGTCGCGGCGGCCGAGGCGTCCGGGGACCACGAGTTCGGCGTCTCGGTGCGGGCCTGCTGGGCGCGCATGTGGGACGAGGTCCACCTCGCTCTCGGTGCCGACGACGAGGAGACCAAGAACTACTTCGCCCACGGCATGCTCATCAACACCCTCACCTCGCTCGGCTTCCCGGCCGGCCACCGGGTCTGGTCGTCCTTCTGGGACACCGCCCGCCCGATGTCCGGCGAGACCGGCGAGAGCAGCGACACCGACAAGACCGGCGCGACCGGCGACACCGGCGACACCGGCGACACCGGCGACACCGAGGGGGCCGGCTCCGGGCCGGTCCCCGGCTGAGAACAGCGCGACCGGGCCCCGGCGGACACCTCGTCCGGAGCTCGCCCCGCTCTCTGCCCGCAAAAGTTAGTCATCAATAACTAATCACTCGTCATCGGGGGAACCATGAACCAGCCCACGCCCACAGCTCTGCGCGGGGGAGCCCTCTGGGCTCTCGTCGTCACCAGCCTCGCCAGTTTCATGGCGGCGCTCGACAACCTCGTCGTGACCACGGCCCTGCCGTCCATCCGCGTGAGCCTCGGCGGCGGGCTGAAGGAGCTCGAATGGACGGTGAACGCCTACACGCTCACCTTCGCGGTCCTCCTGATGACGGGCGCGGCCCTGGGCGACCGGTTCGGCCGCCGCCGGCTCTTCCTCGTCGGGCTCTCCGTCTTCACCGGCGCCTCCGCCGCGGCGGCCCTTTCGCCCGGCATCGGTGAACTCATCGCCTTCCGGGCGGTCCAGGGCGTCGGCGCCGCGATCATGATGCCGCTCACCCTCACGCTCCTCACGGCGGCCGTCCCGGCCGCCCGCCGGGGCGCGGTGCTCGGCATCTACAGCGCGGTCACCGGCCTCGCCGTGGCGAGCGGCCCGCTGATCGGCGGCAGCATCACCGAGCACATCTCCTGGCAGTGGATCTTCTGGCTGAACGTGCCCGTGGGCCTCGTCCTGCTGCCGCTGGCCCGGCTGCGGCTGACGGAGTCGTACGCCCCCGACGCCCGGCTCGACGTCCCGGGCACCCTGCTGGTCAGCGGCGGCCTCTTCGGGATCGTGTACGCCCTCGTCAGCGCCAACTCCGAGGGCTGGACCAGCGCGCCCGTCCTCACCGGTCTGATCGCCGGCAGCGTGCTCCTGGCCGCCTTCGTCGTCCACGGCTTCCGGGCGAAGCGCCCGATGCTCCCCATGCGGCTCTTCCGCAGCCGGGCCTTCTTCGGCATCAACATCGCGAGCCTGCTGATGTTCCTCGGGATGTTCGGCTCGATCTTCCTGCTCAGCCAGTTCCTGCAGAGCGCCCTCGGCTACTCGCCCACCGAGGCCGGACTGCGGATGCTGCCCTGGACCGGCATGCCGATCCTGGTCGCGCCCGTCGCCGGCTACCTCAGCGACCGGTTCGGCGGCCGCCCCGTCGTCGTCACCGGACTCGTGCTCCAGGCCGTGGGCCTCGCGCTCTTCGCCCGGGTCCTCAGCCCCGACGTCGCCTACACCGCCCAGCTGCCCGGCCTGATCATCGGCGGCGTCGGCATGGCGATGTACTTCGCGCCCGCCTCCGGACTCGTCATGTCCAGCGTCCGGCCCGGCGAGCAGGGCATCGCCTCCGGCGCCAACAACGCGCTGCGCGAGGTCGGCGGCGCCCTCGGGGTCGCCGTACTGGCCTCCGTCTTCTCCGCCCGGGGCGGCTACGGCTCCCCGCAGCAGTTCACCGACGGGACCGTGCCCGCGGTCTGGATCGGGGCCGGTGTGGTGGCGCTCGCCGCGCTGGTCGCCCTGCTGGTGCCCGGCCGCCGGGGCGGCTCGCCGGCGCCGGAGCCCGAGCCCGCGGCCCCGGGCGTCCGCGTCCCGGCCTGACGGCCGCCCCGCCCGCCCCGTCGTACGGGCCCCGGTCCCGCCGACCCCACCCGAGCGACGGGGCCGGCGGGACCGGGGCCCGTACTCTTGGTCCCGTGCAGGTACTCCACGACGCCCCCCTCGCCCCCCTGACGACCTTCCGGCTCGGCGGCCCGGCCACCCGGCTCGTCACCGCGACGACCGACGCCGAGGTGATCGCGGCCGTCCGCGAGGCCGACGACGCGGGCACCCCGCTGCTGATCGTCGGCGGCGGCTCCAACCTCGTCATCGGCGACAAGGGCTTCGACGGCACCGCCCTGCGCATCGCCACCACCGGCTTCGAGCTCACCGGCACCCGCCTCGAACTCGCGGCGGGCGAGGTCTGGACCGACGCCGTCGCCCGTACCGTCGAAGCCGGGCTCGCGGGCATCGAGTGCCTCGCCGGAATCCCCGGATCCGCCGGTGCCACGCCGATCCAGAACGTGGGGGCGTACGGCCAGGAGGTCGCCGCCACCATCAGCGAGGTCGTCGCCTACGACCGCCGCTCCGGGGAGACGGTCACCCTCTCCAACGCCGCGTGCGGCTTCTCCTACCGGCACAGCACCTTCAAGCACCACCCCGACCGGTACGTCGTCCTGCGCGTCCGCTTCGAGCTGGAGGACGCGGAAGGGCTGTCGGCGCCCGTCAAGTACGCGGAGATGGCCCGCACCCTCGGTGTCGAACCCGGCGACCGGGTCCCGGCCGCCGCCGCCCGCGAGACCGTCCTCGCCCTGCGCGCGGGCAAGGGCATGGTGCTGGACCCCGAGGACCACGACACCTGGTCCGCCGGCTCCTTCTTCACCAACCCGGAGCTCGACGAGCGGGAGTACGCGGAGCTCCTCGCCCGCGCCGCCGAGCGCCTCGGCCCGGACACCGCCCCGCCCGCCTACCCGGCGGGCGACGGGCGGACCAAGACCTCGGCCGCCTGGCTGATCGACAAGGCCGGTTTCACCAAGGGGTACGGCACCGGGCCCGCCCGCATCTCCACCAAGCACACCCTCGCCCTCACCAACCGGGGCGAGGCCACCACCGAGGACCTCCTCGCCCTCGCCCGCGAGGTCGTTGCCGGGGTGCGCGAGGCGTTCGGCGTGACCCTCGTCAACGAACCGGTGACGGTCGGCGTCAGCCTCTGAGGCAGCCGCGCGGGCCGCTCAGGCGGCCTGCGGGGCCAGCCACTCCTCGATCCCGTCCAGCAGCTTCCGCCGCACGTCCTCGGGCGCCACCGAGCCGCGCACCGACTGCCGGGCGAGTTCCGCGAGCTCCTCGTCGGTGAAGGCGTGGTGCTTGCGCACCAGGTCGTACTGGTCCGCCAGCCGGGCGCCGAAGAGCAGCGGGTCGTCCGCGCCGAGCGCCATCGGCACCCCCGCGTCGAACAGGGCCCGCAGCGGCACGTCGCCGGGCTTCTCGTAGACCCCCAGCGCCACGTTGGACGCCGGGCAGACCTCGCAGGTGATCCCGCGCTCCGCCAGCCTGCGCATCAGCCGCGGGTCCTCGGCGGCCCGCACCCCGTGCCCGATCCGGTACGCGTCCAGGTCGTCCAGGCAGTCCCGGACGCTGGAAGGACCGGCCAGCTCGCCGCCGTGCGGGGCCGCGATCAGCCCGCCCTCGCGGGCGATGGCGAAGGCGCGGTCGAAGTCCCGGGCCATGCCCCGGCGCTCGTCGTTGGAGAGCCCGAACCCGACGACCCCCCGGTCCGCGTACCGCACCGCCAGCCGGGCCAGCGTGCGGGCGTCCAGCGGGTGCTTCATCCGGTTCGCCGCGATCACCACCCGCATCCCCAGCCCGGTCTCCCGGGAGGCGCTGTCCACGGCGTCCAGGATGATCTCGATCGCCGGGATCAGCCCGCCGAGCAGCGGTGCGTACGAGGTGGGGTCGACCTGGATCTCCAGCCAGCCGGAACCGTCCGCGACGTCCTCCCGCGCGGTCTCCCGCACCAGGCGCTGGATGTCCTCCGGCTCCCGCAGGCAGGACCGGGCGATGTCGTAGAGCCGCTGGAAGCGGAACCAGCCCCGCTCGTCGGTCGCCCGCAGTTCGGGAGGTTCACCGCCGGTGAGGGCCTCGGGCAGGCGTACGCCGTACTTGTCGGCGAGTTCGAGCAGGGTGGTCGGCCGCATCGACCCCGTGAAGTGCAGGTGCAGGTGGGCCTTGGGCAACAGACGTACATCACGCTCCATTGGAAGATCCTGCCGCACCCGCGCCCCGGAGCGGAAGCCGCTTCCCCTTTCGAGGAGGGGGGCGAACAAAAAAGCGCCCCCGGCCCGGGACATGAAGTCCGCGGACCGGGGGCACCCTCCCGTGTTCGGTACGGGGTCAGTCGCGCGCCTCCGCCAGCAGCTTCTGGATCCGCGAGACGCCCTCGACCAGGTCGTCGTCGCCCAGCGCGTAGGAGAGCCGGAGGTAACCCGGCGTGCCGAAGGCCTCACCGGGAACGACGGCGACCTCGGCCTCGTCCAGGACGAGCGCCGCCAGCTCGGCCGAGCTCGCCGGGCGCCGGCCGCGGATCTCCTTGCCGAGCAGGCCCTTCACCGAGGGGTACGCGTAGAACGCGCCCTCGGGCTCGGGGCAGAGGACCCCGTCGATCTCGTTGAGCATCCGCACGATCGTCCTCCGCCGGCGGTCGAAGGCGGTCCGCATCTCGGCGACCGCGTCCAGCGGTCCGGAGACGGCGGCCAGCGCGGCGACCTGGGCGACGTTGGAGACGTTCGAGGTGGCGTGCGACTGGAGGTTGGTAGCGGCCTTCACGATGTCCTTCGGGCCGACGATCCACCCCACCCGCCAGCCGGTCATCGCGTACGTCTTGGCGACACCGTTGACCACGATGCACTTGTCCCGCAGCTCCGGCAGCAGGGCCGGCAGCGAGGTGAACTTCGCGTCGCCGTAGACGAGGTGCTCGTAGATCTCGTCGGTCAGCACCCAGAGCCCGTGCTCGACGGCCCAGCGGCCGATCGCCTCGGCCTCGGCCTCGGTGTAGACGGCGCCGGTCGGGTTGGACGGCGAGACGAACAGCACGACCTTCGTCCGCTCCGTGCGGGCGGCCTCCAGCTGCTCGACCGTGACCTTGTACCCGGTGGTCTCGTCGGCCACCACGTCCACCGGGACAACGCCGGCCAGCCGGATCGACTCGGGGTAGGTGGTCCAGTAGGGCGCGGGGACGATGACCTCGTCGCCCGGGTCGAGGATCGCGGCGAAGGCCTCGTAGATGGCCTGCTTGCCGCCGTTGGTCACCAGGACCTGCGAGGCGTCGACCTCGTAGCCGGAGTCGCGCAGCGTCTTCGCCGCGATCGCCTCCTTGAGCTCCGGCAGCCCGCCCGCCGGGGTGTAGCGGTGGTACTTCGGGTTGCGGCACGCCTCGACCGCGGCCTCGACGATGTAGCCGGGCGTCGGGAAGTCGGGCTCACCGGCACCGAACCCGATCACCGGACGGCCGGCGGCCTTGAGGGCCTTCGCCTTGGCGTCGACGGCGAGGGTGGCGGACTCGGAGATCGCGCCGACGCGGACCGAGACCCGGCGTTCGGACGGAGAAGTTGCAGCGCTCATGCCCCCATGGTGCATGAACGGAACCCCCCTCGGCGCGGCAGTTCCAGCGGCTGGACAGCGCCCGGAAGGCCCTCGTACGGGTCCTCGTACGGGCCCTGGCCAGGGCCGGAACGAGGCCCGGGGAAAGCCACGGGGAAGCCCCGTGACACTCCCCGCCGACCCTCGTCCGGATGGCCCGCTCAACTTCTGTTCGACGCGGAGCCCATGAACACGTACACTCACCTGTCGTTGGCCTTCACCAGCCGCACCGAATGACTTCCTGGTCACCAGGGGACATGCGGTAGGTTGGGGAAACCACAAAGGGTCGTAGCTCAATTGGTAGAGCACTGGTCTCCAAAACCAGCGGTTGGGGGTTCAAGTCCCTCCGGCCCTGCTACACACTCCTTCGCCAGGATGTGTGCGCATGTACGTACTTCATTGCACAGCCGTGCGGCTCCACCGGGCGCGGCACGGCCACGACCCGGAATCAGGTGAGTAGCGTGACGGACGCCGTGGGCTCCATCGACATGCCTGATGCTGAGGATGAAGCGCCCGAGTCGAAGAAGGCTCGGAAGGGCGGCAAGCGCGGCAAGAAAGGCCCGTTCGGCCGTCTCGCGCTCTTTTACCGTCAGATCATCGCCGAGCTGCGCAAGGTCGTCTGGCCCACGCGCAAGCAGCTGAGCACGTACACCACCGTGGTGATTGTGTTCGTAGTCGTCATGATTGGTCTTGTTACCGTGATTGACTTCGGATTCCAGCGGGTCATCAAGTACGTCTTCGGCTGATCCCGCGGAGGGCGCCTCACCGGCGCCCCTTTCGCATGTTCCACCCATTTGTATCCAGGAAGAAGCAGCCATCGTGTCTGACCCGAACCTGAACGACGCCGCCGAGTCCGGGACGGACGCCTTCGAGTCCGCCGAGGACCAGCACGACATCGTTGAGGCCTCGGAGTCCGAGTCCTCCGAGTCCTCGGACCAGGTCGAAGCTGCTGACGAGAGCGCTGAAGCCGAGCTCGACACCGACGAGGCCGACGACGACGAGGCGCTCGCCGCCGAGTCCGACGACGAGCCCGTCGAGGACGACGCCGACGAGGAGTCCGAGGAAGCCGCCGAGCCGGCCGCCCCCGTCGACCCCGTCGCCGCCCTGCGCGAGGAACTCCGCACCCTGCCCGGCGAGTGGTACGTCATCCACACGTACGCCGGGTACGAGAAGCGCGTGAAGGCCAACCTGGAGCAGCGCGCCGTCTCGCTCAACGTCGAGGAGTTCGTCTACCAGGCGGAAGTCCCCGAGGAAGAGATCGTCCAGATCAAGAACGGCGAGCGCAAGAACGTCCGCCAGAACAAGCTCCCGGGCTACGTCCTGGTGCGCATGGACCTGACGAACGAGTCCTGGGGCGTCGTCCGCAACACGCCCGGCGTCACCGGCTTCGTGGGCAACGCCTACGACCCGTACCCGCTGACCCTGGACGAGATCGTCAAGATGCTCGCCCCCGAGGCCGAGGAGAAGGCCGCCCGCGAGGCCGCCGAGGCCGCGGGCAAGCCGGCTCCGGCCCGTCGGGTCGAGGTCCAGGTGCTCGACTTCGAGGTGGGCGACTCGGTCACCGTCACCGACGGCCCGTTCGCGACGCTGCAGGCGACGATCAACGAGATCAACGCCGACTCGAAGAAGGTCAAGGGCCTCGTCGAGATCTTCGGCCGCGAGACCCCGGTCGAGCTCAGCTTCGACCAGATCCAGAAGAACTGACGGTTTCCGTCTCCTTTCTGGACACATGCCTACCGAGCAGGTCAGACAGGCTTCGCAGCCGGTCTGACCTGCTCGGTTTTTGGTTGCGCAGCTATACCCGTTATCGTTGTGCGGTATGCCTCCGTCCGGATGACCGGAATGGCGGCGAAACACTCTCACTAGGACCCGGAGAGAGCAATGCCTCCCAAGAAGAAGAAGATCACGGGGCTTATCAAGCTCCAGATCAACGCCGGTGCCGCCAACCCGGCCCCGCCGGTCGGCCCCGCGCTGGGTCAGCACGGCGTCAACATCATGGAGTTCTGCAAGGCCTACAACGCCGCGACCGAGTCGCAGCGTGGCATGGTCGTGCCGGTGGAGATCACGGTCTACGACGACCGTTCCTTCACCTTCATCACCAAGACTCCGCCGGCCGCC
The DNA here is from genome assembly GCF_053597235.1 of Streptomyces sp. NPDC001493. Taxonomy (NCBI): domain Bacteria; kingdom Bacillati; phylum Actinomycetota; class Actinomycetes; order Kitasatosporales; family Streptomycetaceae; genus Streptomyces; species Streptomyces sp. NPDC001493. Next base: position 99,897 of record NZ_JBSFHV010000015.1, on the reverse strand, counting down.
AAGCTGATCCTCAAGGCCGCTGGTGTGGACAAGGGCTCCGGCGAGCCGCACAAGACCAAGGTCGCCAAGCTGACGGCTGCCCAGGTCCGCGAGATCGCCACGACCAAGCTCCCCGACCTGAACGCCAACGACCTCGACGCCGCGTCGAAGATCATCGCTGGCACCGCCCGTTCCATGGGCATCACGGTCGAAGGCTGAGTCCAGCCTTCCAGGCCTCAAGTGGTAGGACCAGGCGCTGGTCCGCACCACGACTCCACACTCTGAACACACAGGAGCAGCAGTGAAGCGCAGCAAGAACCTCCGCGCTGCGGACGCGAAGATCGACCGGGAGCGCGTCTACGCCCCGCTCGAGGCCGTCCGTCTCGCCAAGGAGACCGCGACCACCAAGTTCGACGGCACCGTCGAGGTCGCCTTCCGCCTGGGCGTTGACCCTCGCAAGGCCGACCAGATGGTCCGTGGCACCGTGAACCTCCCGCACGGCACCGGCAAGACCGCCCGGGTCCTGGTCTTCGCGACCGGTGACCGTGCTGCGGCCGCGGAAGCCGCGGGCGCCGACATCGTCGGCTCCGACGAGCTCATCGACGAGGTCGCGAAGGGCCGCCTGGACTTCGACGCCGTCGTCGCCACCCCGGACCTCATGGGCAAGGTCGGCCGCCTCGGCCGCGTGCTCGGTCCGCGTGGTCTGATGCCGAACCCGAAGACCGGCACCGTCACCCCCGATGTCGTCAAGGCTGTCAACGACATCAAGGGCGGCAAGATCGAGTTCCGCGTCGACAAGCACTCGAACCTGCACTTCATCATCGGCAAGGTCTCCTTCGACGAGACGAAGCTGGTGGAGAACTACGCCGCCGCGCTGGAGGAGATCCTCCGTCTGAAGCCGTCGGCCGCCAAGGGCCGCTACATCAAGAAGGCCGCACTGGCCACCACGATGGGCCCCGGCATCCCGCTGGACTCGAACCGCACCCGCAACCTCCTCGTCGAGGAGGACCCGGCCGCCGTCTGAGCCCCCGTGCTCACCAGGTAGCCGCGTCACGCGTGTAGATGGGCCCTGCAACCTTTTGGTTGCGGGGCCCGTCTTCGTATCCGGAGACGGGCCGGACGGATCGGACCGCTCCGGTTGCTGTCAGCCCCCTGTGCAAGGGTGGGTCGACAGTACGTACGAGGGGTGGGGTTCAACGATGACGAGCAGGACACTGCGGCGCGTGTGCGTGTCGGTCGTGACGATGGCGGCACTGACGTCGGTGGCGGCGTGCGGGGGGTCCGACGAGGCGAGCGGCTCCGGCGGCAAGAACGGCGACAAGAGCCCGGCCGCGGCGGCCGTGGTGTCGCCGATCGCCGCGCTGAAGAAGGTGCAGCAGAAGAGCGGGAGCGCCCACTCCGCCAAGGTCGAAAGCACCATCGAGGTGGGGACGACCATGTCGATGACGTCGACCGGGTCCATGGACTGGTCCGACGGCATCACCGGTGACATCACCATCAAGTACACCGGCGGCACGATGGCGGAGACCATGAAGAAGATGGGCTCCGACGGAACCATGCGGACGGTGTACCTCAAGGACGCCTACTACGCGAACATGGGCGACGCCTTCGCGCAGGCCATCGGCGGCAAGCACTGGATCCGGTACGGCTACGAGGACCTCGCCGCGGTCGCCGGCGCCTCCGGCGAGGTGCTCAAGGACCAGATGCAGGGCTCCACGCCCGAGAAGGGCGTGGAGCCCCTCCTGGCGTCCGGCGCCGTCAAGAAGGTCGGCGAGGAGAACGTCCGGGGCGTCGCGACCACGCACTACTCCGGTGTGGTCGACGTGGCCGCACTGTCCGGGACGAGCACCAACCTCGACGCCGAGCAGCTCAAGGAGCTCAAGGAGCAGCTGGACAAGTCGGGGATCACCACCGAGACCGTCGATCTCTGGATCGACAAGAACGATCTGCCGATCAAGGCGTCGACGAGCGCCGACACCGCCACCGGGGCGATGAAGACCACGTCGTTCTACAGCGACTACGGCGCCGCGGTGAGCGTCGTGATGCCCGACGCGGGCGACACGGTGGACTTCAAGGAGATCGCCGGCCAGGCCGCGACCACCGCCTCCTGACGTCTATCCCCCCGTCGCAGCCTCGGCTCCGACACGTCTCCATGGCCCATGGGGTGCGGGTCCAAACCTCCCGCACCCCGCGGATTCCGGACGGATTTGCCCCGCACGGTCCCGGTCGCGTACGCTCCTTGAGAAGCCAAAGACCGCTGGTCGTCGGTGTGCTTTCGCAAGAAGGAGCATCGACCGAAGGTTCCGTACAGACGGACGACCTGCGCAGGTGACTGTGGAACTGCTCCCGGACTCGTTCCGGTCGAGCCGCGCCCTGGCACTTGTGCTGGGGCGTTTCGTCTTTCCCGGCCCCTTCTGAGCGGTCCTCATCACCCGGAAGGAGGCCGACGCTCATGGCAAGGCCCGACAAGGCTGCCGCGGTAGCCGAGCTCGCGGACCAGTTCCGCAGCTCGAACGCCGCCGTGCTGACCGAGTACCGGGGTCTCACCGTGGCCCAGCTCAAGCAGCTGCGCCGTTCGCTCGGTGAGAACGCCCAGTACGCCGTGGTGAAGAACACGCTGACCAAGATCGCGGCCAACGAGGCCGGGATCGACACGCTGGACGACCTGTTCGCAGGCCCGACGGCGGTTGCCTTCGTCACCGGTGACCCGGTGGAGTCGGCGAAGGGTCTTCGTGACTTCGCCAAGGACAACCCGAACCTCATCATCAAGGGCGGTGTCCTTGACGGTAAGGCGCTGTCCGCCGATGAGATCAAGAAGCTCGCGGACCTCGAGTCCCGCGAGGTTCTGCTCGCCAAGCTGGCAGGTGCACTGAAGGGCAAGCAGTCTCAGGCTGCGGCGCTCTTCCAGGCGCTCCCCTCGAAGTTCGTCCGCACCGCGGAAGCTCTTCGTGCCAAGAAGGAAGAGCAGGGCGGTGCCGGTACGCCGGCGCCCGCCGAGGCTGCCGAGTAACCACTCAGCGGTCCAGCGGGCCCTTCGTACGCCCGCCGACATATACATCCGGCACCTGCCGACTTAGTGGAAGGACGCCATCATGGCGAAGCTGTCCCAGGAAGAGCTGCTCGAGCAGTTCGAGACCCTGACCCTCATCGAGCTGGCCGAGTTCGTCAAGGCGTTCGAGGAGAAGTTCGACGTCACGGCCGCCGCCCCGGTCGCCGTTGCCGCCGCCGGTGGCGCCGGTGTCGCCGCTGAGGCCGTCGAGGAGCAGGACGAGTTCGACGTCATCCTCACGGGTGCCGGCGAGAAGAAGATCCAGGTCATCAAGGTCGTGCGTGAGCTGACCTCCCTCGGCCTGAAGGAGGCCAAGGACCTCGTCGACGGCGCTCCGAAGCCGGTCCTCGAGAAGGTCGCCAAGGAGGCCGCTGAGAAGGCCGCCGAGTCCCTCAAGGGCGCCGGCGCGTCCGTCGAGGTCAAGTGACTTCACGAGTCTTCTGACTCACCTGTGACGCCCCTGCCGTGAGGCGGGGTCCGTCGCGAACGCGAAGGGCGATCACCCGACCGGGTGGTCGCCCTTCGGCGTACCCGAGGCGGCTGCCTTGCTCTTCCGTCGGTGGGTAGTAGGGTGATCATCGCCGTACGCCTCCTGAGGGCGTCGGAGAGGGCCTCCGAGCCGCAGACGCGGCCACAGGAGGTGCGTGCGGGCCGGGGGGCCTTGACGAACCGCACGCGGCGCGCAATTCTCAGGACGCGTCTTCATCTCGGTCCGTATCCGAGGCATGGATCGAGAGCGAAGCGGGAAGTAAAGAAGCGCGCGGCAGTCGCCGCGCGAGGGCTGAAAAGGTGTTGAGAACAGCTGTTGACAGCGACGCGGGTCTCTGAGAACCCCGACTGGACATCAGTGTGCCGCTTGGCTACACTGTCCCTTTGCGCTGCCTGTTAGCTGCCTCCTGCCCGTCACCAGGGGCATGCCCACGCTTGAGCATCGATGACAGAACCTCCCTGAACTGGGATTTCCGTCCTCGTGTCGGCATGGGACCGGTACGCGCGTAGTGAGTCCGAGCCCTCGGAAGGACCCCCTCTTGGCCGCCTCGCGCAACGCCTCGACCGCGAATACGAACAACGGTGCCAGCACCGCCCCGCTGCGCATCTCCTTTGCAAAGATCAAGGAGCCCCTCGAGGTTCCGAACCTCCTCGCGCTGCAGACCGAGAGCTTTGACTGGCTCCTCGGCAACGCCGCCTGGAAGGCTCGCGTCGAGGCTGCTCTGGACAGTGGACAAGACGTCCCCACCAAGTCCGGCCTGGAGGAAATCTTCGAGGAGATCTCCCCGATCGAGGACTTCTCCGGGTCGATGTCGCTTACGTTCCGCGACCACCGATTCGAGCCCCCGAAGAACTCGATCGACGAGTGCAAGGAGCGCGACTTCACGTTCGCCGCCCCGCTCTTCGTCACCGCCGAGTTCACCAACAACGAGACCGGCGAGATCAAGTCCCAGACGGTCTTCATGGGCGACTTCCCGCTCATGACCAACAAGGGCACCTTCGTCATCAACGGCACCGAGCGTGTCGTGGTGTCGCAGCTCGTCCGTTCCCCCGGCGTCTACTTCGATTCCTCGATCGACAAGACGTCCGACAAGGACATCTACTCCGCCAAGATCATCCCCTCCCGGGGTGCCTGGCTGGAGATGGAGATCGACAAGCGCGACATGGTCGGTGTCCGCATCGACCGCAAGCGCAAGCAGTCGGTCACCGTCCTCCTGAAGGCTCTCGGCTGGACGACCGAGCAGATCCTGGAGGAGTTCGGCGAGTACGAGTCGATGCGCGCCACCCTGGAGAAGGACCACACCCAGGGCCAGGACGACGCACTGCTCGACATCTACCGCAAGCTGCGCCCGGGCGAGCCGCCGACCCGTGAGGCCGCTCAGACGCTGCTCGAGAACCTCTACTTCAACCCGAAGCGCTACGACCTCGCGAAGGTCGGCCGCTACAAGGTGAACAAGAAGCTCGGCGCGGACGAGCCGCTGGACGCCGGCGTGCTCACCACCGACGACGTCATCGCGACCATCAAGTACCTGGTCAAGCTGCACGCCGGTGAGACCGAGACGGTCGGCGAGTCCGGACGTTCGATCGTCGTCGAGACCGACGACATCGACCACTTCGGCAACCGCCGCCTGCGCAACGTCGGCGAGCTGATCCAGAACCAGGTCCGTACGGGTCTCGCCCGTATGGAGCGCGTCGTGCGCGAGCGCATGACGACCCAGGACGTCGAGGCGATCACGCCGCAGACCCTGATCAACATCCGGCCGGTCGTCGCCTCCATCAAGGAGTTCTTCGGCACCAGCCAGCTGTCGCAGTTCATGGACCAGAACAACCCGCTGTCGGGTCTCACCCACAAGCGCCGTCTGTCGGCTCTTGGCCCGGGTGGTCTCTCCCGTGAGCGGGCCGGCTTCGAGGTCCGAGACGTGCACCCGTCCCACTACGGACGCATGTGCCCGATCGAGACCCCCGAAGGCCCGAACATCGGTCTGATCGGTTCGCTCGCCTCGTACGGCCGCGTCAACGCGTTCGGCTTCATCGAGACGCCGTACCGCAAGGTCACCGACGGCCAGGTCACCGACGAGGTCGACTACATCACGGCCGACGAGGAGGACCGCTACGTCATCGCCCAGGCGAACGCGACCCTCTCCGACGAGCTGCGCTTCACCGAGCCCCGCGTCCTGGTCCGCCGCCGCGGCGGTGAGGTCGACTACGTGCCGCCGGCCGAGGTCGACTACATGGACGTCTCGCCGCGCCAGATGGTGTCCGTCGCCACCGCGATGATCCCCTTCCTGGAGCACGACGACGCCAACCGTGCCCTCATGGGCGCGAACATGATGCGTCAGGCCGTCCCGCTCATCAAGAGCGAGGCGCCCCTCGTCGGCACCGGCATGGAGTACCGCTGCGCCACCGACGCCGGTGACGTACTGAAGGCCGAGAAGGACGGTGTGGTCCAGGAGGTCTCCGCGGACTACATCACCGTCACGAACGACGACGGCACGTACACCACGTACCGCATCGCCAAGTTCATGCGCTCCAACCAGGGCACCTCGGTCAACCAGAAGGTCGTCGTCTCCGAGGGCGACCGGGTCATCGCCGACCAGGTGCTCGCCGACGGACCGGCCACCGAGAACGGTGAGATGGCCCTGGGCAAGAACCTGCTCGTGGCGTTCATGCCGTGGGAGGGTCACAACTACGAGGACGCGATCATCCTGTCGCAGCGCCTCGTGCAGGACGACGTCCTCTCCTCGATCCACATCGAGGAGCACGAGGTCGACGCCCGTGACACCAAGCTCGGCCCGGAGGAGATCACCCGGGACATCCCGAACGTCTCCGAGGAGGTCCTCGCCGACCTCGACGAGCGCGGCATCATCCGTATCGGTGCCGAGGTCGTCGCCGGCGACATCCTCGTCGGCAAGGTCACGCCCAAGGGCGAGACCGAGCTGACCCCCGAGGAGCGCCTGCTCCGCGCGATCTTCGGTGAGAAGGCGCGCGAGGTGCGCGACACCTCGCTGAAGGTGCCGCACGGTGAGATCGGCAAGGTCATCGGCGTCCGCGTCTTCGACCGCGAAGAGGGCGACGAGCTGCCGCCGGGCGTGAACCAGCTGGTCCGCGTCTACGTCGCGCAGAAGCGCAAGATCACCGATGGTGACAAGCTCGCCGGCCGTCACGGCAACAAGGGCGTCATCTCGAAGATCCTGCCGATCGAGGACATGCCGTTCCTCGAGGACGGCACCCCGGTCGACATCATCCTCAACCCGCTGGGTGTCCCGTCCCGAATGAACCCGGGACAGGTCCTGGAGATCCACCTCGGCTGGCTCGCCAGCCGCGGCTGGGACGTCTCCGGCCTCGGTGACGAGTGGGCCCAGCGGCTCCAGGCCATCGGCGCCGACCAGGTCGCGCCCGGCACCAACGTCGCCACGCCCGTCTTCGACGGTGCGCGCGAGGACGAGATCAGCGGCCTGTTCAACGCCACGATCCCGAACCGCGACGGCGCCCGCCTGGTTCAGCCCTCCGGAAAGGCCAACCTGTTCGACGGCCGCTCCGGTGAGCCGTTCCCGGACCCGGTCTCGGTCGGGTACATGTACATCCTCAAGCTGCACCACCTGGTCGACGACAAGCTCCACGCTCGTTCGACCGGCCCGTACTCCATGATCACCCAGCAGCCGCTCGGTGGTAAGGCTCAGTTCGGTGGTCAGCGCTTCGGAGAGATGGAGGTGTGGGCCCTTGAGGCTTACGGCGCCGCGTACGCCCTCCAGGAGCTGCTGACGATCAAGTCCGACGACGTGACCGGCCGCGTGAAGGTCTACGAGGCCATCGTCAAGGGCGAGAACATCCCTGAGCCGGGCATCCCTGAGTCCTTCAAGGTGCTCATCAAGGAAATGCAGTCGCTCTGCCTCAACGTGGAGGTGCTGTCCTCGGACGGCATGTCCATCGAGATGCGCGACACGGACGAGGACGTCTTCCGCGCGGCGGAGGAACTCGGTATCGACCTGTCCCGGCGCGAGCCGAGCAGCGTCGAAGAGGTCTGACGGGTAGGCCGGCCGGATCCATGTGATCCGGCCGGCCCTCCCGGGACCCGTTCAGACCATTGCTGAAGTGCCCCATCTCCACGCTTCACGGCGAGGGGCTCGAACCCCCGAAAGAGGGATTGACGACAAGTGCTCGACGTCAACTTCTTCGACGAGCTGCGGATCGGCCTTGCCACCGCGGACGACATCCGGACCTGGTCCCACGGCGAAGTGAAGAAGCCGGAGACCATCAACTACCGCACGCTCAAGCCCGAAAAGGACGGACTCTTCTGCGAGAAGATCTTCGGTCCGACCCGGGACTGGGAGTGCTACTGCGGCAAGTACAAGCGTGTCCGCTTCAAGGGCATCATCTGTGAGCGCTGTGGCGTCGAGGTCACGCGCGCCAAGGTGCGTCGTGAGCGCATGGGCCACATCGAGCTTGCCGCTCCCGTCACCCACATCTGGTACTTCAAGGGCGTCCCGTCGCGCCTCGGATACCTGCTGGACCTCGCGCCGAAGGACCTCGAGAAGGTCATCTACTTCGCCGCGTACATGATCACGTTCGTCGACGAGGAGCGCCGCACCCGCGACCTCCCGTCGCTGGAGGCGCACGTCTCCGTCGAGCGTCAGCAGGTCGAGAACCGTCGCGACTCCGACCTGGAGAACCGCGCCAAGAAGCTCGAGACCGACCTGGCCGAGCTGGAGGCCGAGGGCGCCAAGGCCGACGTGCGCCGCAAGGTGCGCGAAGGCGCCGAGCGTGAGATGAAGCAGCTGCGCGACCGTGCGCAGCGCGAGATCGACCGTCTCGACGAGGTGTGGAGCCGCTTCAAGAACCTCAAGGTCCAGGACCTCGAGGGCGACGAGCTGCTCTACCGCGAGCTGCGTGACCGCTTCGGCACGTACTTCGACGGCTGCATGGGCGCCGCCGCGCTGCAGAAGCGCCTGGAGTCCTTCGACCTCGAGGAGGAGGCCGAGCGCCTCCGCGAGATCATCCGTTCCGGCAAGGGCCAGAAGAAGACCCGTGCGCTCAAGCGCCTCAAGGTCGTCTCCGCGTTCCTGCAGACCAGCAACAAGCCCAAGGGCATGGTGCTCGACTGCGTGCCGGTCATCCCGCCGGACCTGCGTCCGATGGTGCAGCTGGACGGTGGCCGCTTCGCGACCTCCGACCTGAACGACCTGTACCGCCGCGTGATCAACCGCAACAACCGCCTGAAGCGCCTTCTCGACCTCGGTGCCCCCGAGATCATCGTGAACAACGAGAAGCGCATGCTCCAGGAGGCCGTCGACGCGCTGTTCGACAACGGCCGTCGTGGTCGCCCGGTCACGGGCCCCGGCAACCGTCCGCTGAAGTCCCTGAGCGACATGCTCAAGGGCAAGCAGGGTCGATTCCGTCAGAACCTCCTCGGCAAGCGCGTGGACTACTCCGCGCGTTCCGTGATCGTCGTCGGCCCGCAGCTCAAGCTGCACCAGTGCGGTCTGCCGAAGGCCATGGCGCTGGAGCTCTTCAAGCCGTTCGTGATGAAGCGCCTGGTGGACCTGAACCACGCGCAGAACATCAAGTCGGCGAAGCGCATGGTCGAGCGTGGCCGCACCGTCGTGTACGACGTCCTCGAAGAGGTCATCGCCGAGCACCCGGTGCTGCTGAACCGTGCGCCCACCCTGCACCGCCTCGGCATCCAGGCCTTCGAGCCCCAGCTGGTCGAGGGCAAGGCCATCCAGATCCACCCGCTCGTCTGCACCGCGTTCAACGCGGACTTCGACGGTGACCAGATGGCCGTGCACCTGCCGCTCTCCGCGGAGGCGCAGGCCGAGGCCCGCATCCTGATGCTGTCCTCGAACAACATCCTGAAGCCGGCCGACGGTCGCCCCGTCACCATGCCGACCCAGGACATGGTGCTGGGTCTCTTCTTCCTCACCACGGACGAAGAGGGCCGCAACGTCAAGGGCACGGACCGCGCGTTCGGCTCCACGGCCGAGGCCACCATGGCCTTCGACGCCCGCGAGCTGTCGCTCCAGGCGAAGGTCGACATCCGCTTCCCGGTGGGCACCATCCCGCCGCGTGGCTGGGTGCCGCCGGTCGCCGAGGAGGGCGAGCCCGAGTACCAGCCGGGTGACACCTTCCGTCTGCGTACGAGCCTGGGCCGCGCGCTCTTCAACGAGCTGCTGCCCGAGGACTACCCGTTCGTCGACTACTCGGTGGGCAAGAAGCAGCTCTCCGAGATCGTCAACGACCTGGCCGAGCGCTACCCCAAGGTCATCGTGGCGGCGACGCTCGACAACCTGAAGGCGGCCGGTTTCCACTGGGCGACCCGCTCCGGTGTGACCGTCGCGGTCTCCGACATCGTCGTGCCCGAGGCCAAGAAGGCCATCGTGCGCGGCTACGAGGAGCAGGACGAGAAGGTCCAGAAGCAGTACGAGCGTGGTCTGATCACCAAGGACGAGCGCACGCAGGAGCTCATCGCGATCTGGACCAAGGCGACCAACGAGGTTGCCGAGGCGATGAACGCGAACTTCCCCAAGGTGAACCCCATCTTCATGATGGTTGACTCGGGTGCCCGAGGAAACATGATGCAGATGCGTCAGATCGCCGGTATGCGTGGTCTGGTGTCCAACGCCAAGAACGAGACGATCCCGCGTCCCATCAAGGCGTCGTTCCGTGAGGGCCTCACCGTCCTCGAGTACTTCATCTCCACGCACGGTGCCCGTAAGGGTCTGGCCGACACCGCCCTGCGTACCGCCGACTCGGGTTACCTGACCCGTCGTCTGGTGGACGTCTCGCAGGACGTGATCATCCGCGAGGAGGACTGTGGCACCGACCGCGGCCTCAAGCTGAAGATCGCGGTCAAGGGTGAGGACGGCGTCCTCCGCAAGACGGACGACGTCGAGACCTCGGTGTACGCCCGCATGCTGGCCGAGGACGTCGTCATCGACGGCAAGGTCATCGCGCCGGCCAACGTGGACCTCGGTGACGTGCTCATCGACGCCCTCGTGAACGCGGGTGTCGAGGAGGTCAAGACCCGTTCGGTCCTGACCTGTGAGTCCGCGGTCGGCACCTGTGCCTTCTGCTACGGACGCTCGCTCGCCACCGGCAAGCTGGTCGACATCGGTGAGGCGGTCGGCATCATCGCCGCCCAGTCCATCGGTGAGCCCGGTACCCAGCTGACGATGCGTACCTTCCACACCGGTGGTGTGGCCGGTGACGACATCACCCAGGGTCTGCCCCGTGTCGTCGAGCTCTTCGAAGCCCGTACGCCGAAGGGTGTCGCTCCGATCTCCGAGGCCGCCGGCCGCATCCGGATCGAAGAGACCGAGAAGACCAAGAAGATCATCGTCACGCCGGACGACGGAAGCGAGGAGACTCCCTTCCCGATCTCCAAGCGCGCCAAGGTGCTCGTCCGCGAGGGCGACCACGTGGAGGTCGGCCAGAAGCTGACCTTCGGTGCGACCAACCCGCACGACGTGCTGCGCATCCTCGGCCAGCGTGCGGTCCAGGTCCACCTGGTCGGCGAAGTCCAGAAGGTCTACAACTCGCAGGGCGTGTCGATCCACGACAAGCACATCGAGATCATCATCCGGCAGATGCTCCGCCGCGTGACGATCATCGAGTCCGGCGACGCGGAGCTCCTGCCGGGCGAGCTCGTCGAGCGCTCGAAGTTCGAGACCGAGAACCGTCGTGTGGTCACCGAGGGCGGACACCCCGCCTCCGGCCGTCCGCAGCTGATGGGTATCACCAAGGCCTCGCTCGCCACCGAGTCGTGGCTGTCGGCGGCGTCCTTCCAGGAGACGACCAGGGTTCTGACCGACGCGGCGATCAACGCCAAGTCGGACTCCCTGATCGGCCTCAAGGAGAACGTCATCATCGGTAAGCTCATCCCGGCCGGTACGGGCCTCGCCCGCTACCGCAACATCCGGGTCGAGCCGACCGAGGAAGCCAAGGCCGCGATGTACTCGGCCGTCGGCTACGACGACATCGACTACTCGCCGTTCGGCACCGGCTCCGGCCAGGCCGTCCCGCTGGAGGACTACGACTACGGTCCGTACAACCAGTAAGCGAGTCGCAGAGTCGAACCGCAGGGCGGTCACCCCGTTGGGGTGGCCGCCCTGCGGCGTTTCCGGTTCGTGATCACCCGGACCGCTGGTGCGGTCGAGCAGGCGTTCTACGATGAGTGATCAACGACGGGACCGGGGGCCGTCGTTGCCGCAGAGGCCCCGGCGTACCGGACCGACCCGTCCGGTACGGCTCCGTGGAGGTCTCGAATGCCGCACGTGTCGCGCCGGTCCCTGCTGCGCTTCCTCGGAGCGGCGACCGTGGCCGGAGGCGGCGTGACGGCCGCCGCGAGCCCCGCGTCCGCCGCCCGTCCGGGCCCGCGTACCGGGGACAACCCGGTGGTGCGGGAGAACCTGGCGACCGGTTCCGACGCCTGGTCGGTCGGCCACCGGGAGACCAGCGGGGTGACCGTCCGGAAGCCCGAGATCCAGGGGTACGCCTCCGCCACCTCGGTCGCGCCGGGGGCTTCGCTCGATTTCCACCTCGCGTCCCACCGGGACCAGGACTGCGCGGTCTCCGTCTACCGGGTGGGCCACTACGCGGGAGCCGGGGCACGGCATCTGCTGACCGGGGAACCGGTAGCCGTGGGCCCGCGGAACGAGCCGGCGGTCTCCCGCCGCACCGGGGCCGTCGCCTGCGACTGGCCCGTCTCCTGGAAGCTGGACGTCCCGTCCGACTGGGTCTCCGGAATCTTCCTGGCGGTCTTCACCACGGAGGACGGGTTCCGCAGCTTCACCCCCTTCGTCGTCCGCGAGGAGTCCCGCGGCTCGGACGTCCTGATCGTGCTGCCGTTCACCGGATACCAGGCGGACAACGCCTGGCCCCTGCCGCCCGGCCCGGTGTCCGGCGACGGGCCCCTCCAGGTGTCCTTCGACCGCCCCTACGCGGGACTGGGACTGCCCGCCGCGCTCCCTCAGGACACCGCTCTCGCGCGCTGGGTGGAGGAAGCGGGGTACGACGTGACCTACGCGAGCGCCCTCGACCTGCACGAAGGGCGTGTCGATCCGGCCCGTTACACGGCCGTGGTGCTGTCCGGCCCGGAGGCGAACTGGTCGCGGGAGATGCGTGACGGCCTCGTCGCGGCGGTCGGAGCCGGGACGCGCCTGGCACTCCTCGACGCGGACGGCGCCCCGGGGCGGATACGTCTGGCCCCGGCGGCGGACGGCAGGCCCGCCCGGCTCCTCAGCCGGCGCCCCGTCGGCCTCGGTGCCGGTATCCGGCTGGCCCGGCGTACGGTGCCCGGTGCCGGCGCCTGGCCCTGGCAGGACGGGACGGACACGAGCCACCCTGCCGGCGCCGGACACGGTGTACGGGTGGACGAGGACGGCCGGGGCCGCCTCGTCCTGCGCGCGGGGGCCGTGTCGGGCGGACCGGCCTGGGCCCTGGCGCTCGGTGAGCCCGAGCACCTGGACGCGACGGTGGGCGGTGCCACGGGCCGGCTCTTCGACCGGATGGTGGGGGAGCGCCCCCGGAGGACCGCGACGACCGCGACGGCCTGAGGGGCTGACGCCCTGTCGCGGTCGGGGCCGGGCACCTCTCCGGGGGCGAACGGCCTCAGCAGCGCCAGAAGCTGTGGTCCCCGCCCACCCAGCCGGTCAGCGGGCGCTCGTCGTAGATGACGACGTCGCCGCTGGTGGTCACCTCGAACCGGACGGCCATGGTGTCCGTGGTGACCCCGGCGCCGGAGACGACCCCCACCAGCCGCTGGGTGCGGTCGGGCCGTGCGGGGACGGGGAGCCGGAACAGCACCTCCCCGTTGGTCCAGGGCTTCCCGTCGATGCGGGAGATCCCGAAGTGCAGGTGGACCTGGTCCCCGGAAAGCCGGTACTGCGGCGGGTAGTTGTCGCTGTTGGGTACGTACACCGAGGTGTCGTAGGGGACCTTGACCCACGCCGGCGTGCCGGGGTGGGGGAAGCGGGCCGCGTAGAACGTGCGGCCGCCCGGTACCCCGTCCGCGAAGCCGAAGGCCAGGGTCGCGGACGCGGTGTCCCCGGGGGCCGCCTGATAGACGCAGAGCCCCTCCGGCTCCCGGTCGGAGAGCGAACCCAGCGTGGTGATGTGCTGGTCGCCGACGACCTTCCCGGACCGCCAGTCCGTGCAGGTGATGTAGGTGTTGGCCTGCGCGCTGTCGCCGTAGAGCGTGTAGAGGTACCCGCCGAGGCTGGCGTATCCCTGGAGCGTCCGGTCGGACACCTGGCTGACGGTCCCGAGGGGTTCGAAGACCCCCTCCGCGGCCGCGTCGAGGTCGTAGCGGTCGACGAGAGCGACGGACGTGGCGGAGGAGACGTTGCTGTTCTGGCTCCGGAAGATCAGCTCCCGGGCGACCGGGTCGACGGTGGCCGACACCCGGTACACGCCTGCTCTCGGCTGGTGCAGGGCGACGGACTGCGGGTCGGACGCGTCGGCGACGCCCTCGGGCACGTATCTCACCCGGGCTATCGCCTGGGCCCAGAGGCTCTCCGAGACGAGCGCGTCGGTCCAGAGATAGATGCCGTCGTTCCGGCGGTCGACACCGATGTTCGCGCCGTGGCCGGCCCTCAGGAGGGTCATGGAGTCCAGCAGCGTGCCGTCGGCGTGCAGCCTGCTGACCAGCAGACGGGCCTGGTCGCCCTCGGTGACGTAGCGCTGGCACACGTACCAGAGCTGATCCGTCGCTTCCCAGAACATCGACTGGGCCACACTGCTGGGTGACCGGAGCGGGGCGGCGGAGAGCAGGACCGGGTTGACCGGGGCAGCGAGATTGATCACAGTGCTTCCTTCGACGGTGCCGGCGCACGCTGAGCCGATGGCCCTCGTGCCCGCCCCGGGAGGCCGCGCGGGCCTCTCCGGGAGCGTGCGGCGGCCGGGCCCGTTCCCGCGTGGCCGCCGGGCCCCGCGTGTGCCTGGTGGGGTGGTCTGCGGGCGGCCTCACCCTAAGGGCCTGCGACGTTTGGTCCGTGCCGTGTCCACGCTCCGTCCGCGCACCGGCCGTCACGGATCGGGGGACGGAGTACGCGGTACGTTTCCCCGAGGGCCCCGGACCGGTCATCCGTACGCCACCGCGGTGCCGTCCCCGTGGGGGGACGGGTCGTCGCGCGTCCGGCCGCGCCCCATTTGTTTTGACCCAAGTCGATGAGGTAGGTACGCTCAAGCCTTGTGCCTGGGGTGTGCCTGGGCTCGGCATGCGTGTCCTCAGCCGCAGGCCGGGTCCGCGAAAGGGCCACCGCAATCTGCGCCTCATCCGTTGTTTTCCGGCAGAGGCCTGCAGTATTCGACACACCCGACCGCGTGGGTCGGCGATGTTCCAGGTTAGTTTCAACGAACGGCACACAGAAACCGGAGAAGTAGTGCCTACGATCCAGCAGCTGGTCCGGAAGGGCCGGCAGGACAAGGTCGAGAAGAACAAGACGCCCGCGCTCGAGGGTTCGCCCCAGCGCCGCGGCGTCTGCACGCGTGTGTTCACGACCACCCCGAAGAAGCCGAACTCGGCCCTCCGTAAGGTCGCGCGTGTGCGTCTGACCTCCGGCATCGAGGTCACGGCCTACATCCCGGGTGAGGGACACAACCTGCAGGAGCACTCCATCGTGCTCGTGCGTGGTGGCCGTGTGAAGGACCTGCCGGGTGTTCGTTACAAGATCATCCGCGGCTCCCTTGACACCCAGGGTGTCAAGAACCGCAAGCAGGCCCGCAGCCGCTACGGCGCCAAGAAGGAGAAGTAAGAATGCCTCGTAAGGGCCCCGCCCCGAAGCGCCCGGTCATCATCGACCCGGTCTACAGCTCTCCTCTTGTCACGTCGCTGATCAACAAGATCCTGCTCGACGGCAAGCGTTCCACCGCCGAGCGGATCGTGTACGGCGCCATGGAAGGCCTCCGCGAGAAGACCGGCAACGACCCGGTCATCACGCTGAAGCGCGCGCTTGAGAACGTCAAGCCCGCCCTTGAGGTCAAGTCCCGCCGTGTCGGTGGCGCCACCTACCAGGTGCCGATCGAGGTCAAGCCCGGTCGCGCGTCCACCCTCGCTCTGCGCTGGCTCGTCGGTTACTCCCGCGCCCGTCGTGAGAAGACCATGACCGAGCGCCTCATGAACGAGCTGCTCGACGCCTCCAACGGCCTCGGTGCGGCCGTGAAGAAGCGCGAGGACACCCACAAGATGGCCGAGTCCAACAAGGCCTTCGCGCACTACCGCTGGTAGTCGTTACCCACATCGAGACCGAGAGAAGACTGAAGCCTTATGGCTACCACTTCGCTTGACCTGGCCAAGGTCCGCAACATTGGGATCATGGCCCACATCGACGCGGGCAAGACGACCACCACTGAGCGGATCCTGTTCTACACCGGCGTTTCGTACAAGATCGGTGAAGTCCACGACGGCGCTGCCACGATGGACTGGATGGAGCAGGAGCAGGAGCGCGGCATCACGATCACGTCTGCCGCGACGACCTGCCACTGGCCCCTCGAGGATGTCGATCACACGATCAACATCATCGACACCCCGGGTCACGTGGACTTCACCGTCGAGGTGGAGCGTTCGCTCCGCGTCCTCGACGGCGCCGTGACGGTGTTCGACGGCGTTGCCGGCGTCGAGCCCCAGTCCGAGACCGTTTGGCGTCAGGCGGACCGCTACGGCGTCCCGCGCATCTGCTTCGTCAACAAGCTCGACCGGACCGGCGCGGAGTTCCTCCGCTGCGTCGACATGATCGTGGACCGCCTCGGCGCGACCCCGATCGTGATGCAGCTGCCGATCGGTGCCGAGGCCGACTTCCAGGGTGTTGTGGACCTCGTCCGCATGAAGGCCCTGGTCTGGTCCGCCGACGCGTCCAAGGGCGAGATGTACGACGTCGTCGACATCCCGGCCGATCTCCAGGAGCTGGCGGACGAGTACCGCGCCAAGCTCGTCGAGACCGTCGCCGAGAACGACGACCAGATGATGGAGCTGTTCCTGGAGGGCACCGAGCCCACCGAGGAGCAGATCTACGCCGCTGTCCGTCGCATCACCATTGCCTCCGGCAAGGGTGGGGACACCACGGTCACCCCGGTGTTCTGTGGCACCGCGTTCAAGAACAAGGGTGTTCAGCCCCTGCTCGACGCGGTCGTCCGCTACCTCCCGTCGCCGCTGGACGTCGAGGGCATCGAGGGCCACGCGGTCTCCGACGCCGAGCAGGTCATCACCCGCAAGCCTTCGGAGGACGAGCCGCTCGCCGCGCTCGCCTTCAAGATCGCGAGCGACCCGCACCTCGGCAAGCTCACCTTCATCCGGGTTTACTCGGGTCGCCTGGAGGCCGGCACCGCGGTGCTGAACTCCGTCAAGGGCAAGAAGGAGCGCATCGGCAAGATCTACCGCATGCACGCGAACAAGCGTGAGGAGATCGACGCGGTGGGCGCCGGCGACATCGTCGCCGTCATGGGCCTGAAGCAGACCACCACCGGTGAGACGCTGTGTGACGACAAGAACCCGGTCATCCTGGAGTCCATGGACTTCCCGGCGCCGGTCATTCAGGTCGCCATCGAGCCCAAGTCCAAGGGTGACCAGGAGAAGCTGGGTGTTGCCATCCAGCGTCTCGCGGAGGAGGACCCCTCCTTCCAGGTTCACTCGGACGAGGAGACCGGCCAGACCATCATCGGTGGTATGGGCGAGCTCCACCTCGACGTCCTCGTCGACCGTATGCGTCGCGAGTTCAAGGTCGAGGCGAACGTCGGCAAGCCCCAGGTCGCGTACCGCGAGACGATCCGCAAGGCCGTCGAGCGTCTGGACTACACCCACAAGAAGCAGACCGGTGGTACCGGCCAGTTCGCCAAGGTGCAGATCGCGATCGAGCCGATCGAGGGCGGCGACGCCTCGTACGAGTTCGTGAACAAGGTCACCGGTGGCCGCATCCCCAAGGAGTACATCCCCTCGGTGGACGCGGGCGCGCAGGAGGCCATGCAGTTCGGCATCCTGGCGGGCTACGAGATGACTGGCGTCCGCGTCATTCTTCTCGACGGTGGCTACCACGAGGTCGACTCCTCCGAACTCGCGTTCAAGATCGCCGGTTCGCAGGCCTTCAAGGAGGCCGCGCGCAAGGCTTCTCCCGTCATTCTCGAGCCCATGATGGCCGTTGAGGTCACCACGCCCGAGGACTACATGGGTGAGGTCATCGGCGACATCAACTCCCGCCGTGGCCAGATTCAGGCCATGGAGGAGCGCAGCGGTGCTCGCATCGTGAAGGGCCTCGTGCCCCTCTCGGAGATGTTCGGCTACGTCGGAGACCTCCGTAGCAAGACCTCGGGTCGCGCAAGCTACTCGATGCAGTTCGACTCCTACGCCGAGGTTCCGCGGAACGTCGCCGAGGAGATCATCGCGAAGGCCAAGGGCGAGTAACTCTCCCGAGCTCACGCTTTAGGCTTGTCACCGGAGCCTGGTGGGCATTCACCGTCGATGCGAAAGCGGAAACGGTGGATGCCCCGGGTTCCGGCATCCCAGCAAAGATCACCTGGCGCCGATGAAGCAAGGCGTACAGAACCACTCCCCAGGAGGACCCAGTGGCGAAGGCGAAGTTCGAGCGGACTAAGCCCCACGTCAACATCGGCACCATCGGTCACATCGACCACGGTAAGACGACCCTCACGGCCGCCATTACCAAGGTGCTGCACGACGCGTACCCCGACCTGAACGAGGCCTCGGCCTTTGACCAGATCGACAAGGCTCCCGAGGAGCGCCAGCGCGGTATCACGATCTCGATCGCGCACGTCGAGTACCAGACGGAGTCGCGTCACTACGCGCACGTCGACTGCCCGGGTCACGCGGACTACATCAAGAACATGATCACGGGTGCCGCGCAGATGGACGGCGCCATCCTCGTGGTCGCCGCCACCGACGGCCCGATGCCGCAGACCAAGGAGCACGTGCTCCTGGCCCGCCAGGTCGGCGTTCCGTACATCGTCGTCGCCCTGAACAAGGCCGACATGGTGGACGACGAGGAGATCCTGGAGCTCGTCGAGCTCGAGGTCCGTGAGCTCCTCTCCGAGTACGAGTTCCCGGGCGACGACCTGCCGGTCGTCAAGGTCTCGGCGCTCAAGGCGCTCGAGGGCGACAAGGAGTGGGGCCAGTCGGTCCTGAACCTGATGGCCGCCGTCGACGAGTCGATCCCGCAGCCCGAGCGCGACGTCGACAAGCCGTTCCTGATGCCGATCGAGGACGTCTTCACGATCACCGGTCGTGGCACCGTCGTCACCGGCCGCATCGAGCGTGGTGTCCTGAAGGTCAACGAGACCGTTGACATCGTGGGCATCAAGCAGGAGAAGACCACCACCACGGTCACCGGCATCGAGATGTTCCGCAAGCTGCTCGACGAGGGCCAGGCCGGTGAGAACGTCGGTCTGCTCCTCCGTGGCATCAAGCGCGAGGACGTCGAGCGCGGCCAGGTCATCATCAAGCCCGGTTCGGTCACGCCGCACACCGAGTTCGAGGCCCAGTCCTACATCCTGTCGAAGGACGAGGGTGGCCGTCACACCCCGTTCTTCAACAACTACCGCCCGCAGTTCTACTTCCGTACCACGGACGTCACGGGCGTTGTGACCCTTCCCGAGGGCACCGAGATGGTCATGCCGGGCGACAACACCGTCATGAACGTCGTGCTGATCCAGCCGGTCGCCATGGAAGAGGGCCTGAAGTTCGCCATCCGTGAGGGTGGCCGGACCGTGGGCGCCGGCCAGGTCACCAAGATCCTCAAGTAATTACTTGAGAGTCTGACCTGGTTGCTCCTCACTGAGCACCGAGAAGGGCCCCGGCCCGCCGCGCGAGCGGTGGGACGGGGCCCTTCTTCTTTGTGCGGTCGGTTCGATGAACGGCGGTTCTACCGCCGGGCCGCCAGGGCTGCCGCGCCTATCTTCGGGGCCAGTTCCGCGACCGCCCATTCGACGCTGTGCGGGGTGGGTTCGGCGAGGGCCTGGGCGAGGGCGGGGCCGAGCGGGATGTACCGGCCTTCGGTGACGGCCGGCATCTTCCGGAAGGCGGGGGTCTTCTCCAGGGTGGCGAGGGCGTCCGTGGTGCCGGTGGCGAAGACGATGTCGGTGTCGGCCTGGCCGACGTCGGCGTAGTCGAGGTAGGTGCGTGCCGGGTCGCCGGCGTCGGGCAGCAAGGAGATGAGTTCGTTGAGCTTGATTCCGAGCCTGCGCAGTACGCGCGTGGAGGTGTCCTCGCGCGATTTCACCGCGCCGACCCCGTGGGGCATGGGGGAGATCAGCAGGTTGAAGCGGGTTCCGGACATGGCGGGGTAGGCAGCGCGGGCGTCGAGGGCGGTCTGCTCGGCGGCGCTGATCAGCTGGGCGCCCTGGTCCTCGACGCCGAGCGCCTTGGCGATGAGGCGGGTGCTGGTCTGCCAGGGGTCGGCGTCGGGGCCCTTGACGTAGTGGACGACGGGCGCGATGGCGGAGAGCTTCGCGTACACGGGGTCGAGGGTGCGGTCCCTGGTCGCCAGGATCACGTCGGGCTTGTACGAGGCGACCTCGGCGACCACGTCGCCGCCGGCCGGGAGCAGGTGGGGCTGTTTGCCGGAGAGCGCCTTCTTCGTCCAGGGCGTGATGCCGCCGGGTATTCCCTCGTCGGCGGTGGGCATGGCCGTCGGCTTGAAGCCGAGGGAGAGCGCGATGTCGGCGCTGGCGCTGTCGAGCGCGACGACCCTGCGTGGCTTTCCCTTGATCTGCGCGGTGCCGAGTTTGCCCTCGACCGAGACGGAGGGGGTGGTTCCGTCGGCCGTGCAGGCGGTGGCCAGCAGCAGGGCGGAGGCCGCGGCGACGAGTGCACCGGTCCGGATGCGGGTGTTCATGCTTCTCCTTGACTCGCTACCCCGCGACAGTAGCCCGATTCGTACGCACGTACGTGCCTGGAATCTGTGATTCCGGTTGACCGGATCGCTGAGGGCGGGAGGCGCGGGCGGCGGGAGCCTGCCCATGATCCGGGCGGGCCTATCCGCGCGTCCGCGCCCGACCGGAGCCGTTCGGGAGAAGCCTCGTGCTGCTCCGTGGCCGCTGTGGCTGCTGGGGCCTCTGTGGCCTCTGTGAGCTCTTTGGCCTCCGTGCCTCAGTCGGTGACGGCCGCCGAGGCGTTACGGACCGGCCGGCGGACCATGAACACGTCGATCGGGTCCTGGCTCTCCTCGACGAAGCCGTGGCGCTCGTACAGCGGGCGGGCGGCGCTGCCCTGGACGACGATCAGCCGGACCTCCGCGCCCGCCTCGTCGGCGCGGGTGAGCAGCGAGCGGAGGACCGCTGTGCCCACGCCGCGCCCCTGGGCCTCGGGGGCGATGTAGAAGTTCTCCAGCCAGCGGCCCCGCTCGACGGGGCGCAGGGTCACGCTTCCGGCGAAGGCTCCGTCGACCTCGATGACCGAGGTGTGCTCGGGCGCCCAGACGTCGCGCAGCCGCTGGCGTACACGGTGGTCGTCGTACCGTCCGAGGCGTTCCAGGTCCGGCCGCATGGTCTCGGCGCGCAGGTCCGCGATGGTCTCCAGGTCGCCGGGGAGCGCGGGGCGCAGGGCCCAGGCGAGGGCGGTGGTGCTGTTGTTCATCCGTCAAGTATGTAGTGCCGCGACCGGGACGGGGCACCCCTGCGGGGGAGTTGAGCGGGGCGCCGCAGTACCGTCGCCACGACGAGCAGCCGTTGAACCCGTTGCCCCTCGGTGGCTCTCGTCGGACCCGGTTGGCTCCCGTACGAGAGAAGGAACCCGATGTCCGAGCGCACCGCCCTGCTGATCATGGACGTCCAGAAACTCATCGTCGAGCGGCTTGCCGGGCCGGACTACCTGGACCGGGTGGAGGAGGCCCTCGGCCACGCCCGGAGCGAGGGGATGCCGGTGATCCACGTGACGGTCGGGTTCCGGCCCGGGGCCCCCGAGATCCACCCCCGGAACAAGATGTTCGCCGGCCTGGCCGGACGCCAGGCGGCGCCCGACGGCGTGGACCCCAACCCGATCCACCCCCGGGTGGAGCCCCGCCCGGAGGACGTCGTGGTCGTCAAGCGTCGGGTGAGTGCCTTCGCCGGCAGCGACCTCGACATGGTGCTGCGGGCCGGTGGCATCGAGCACCTGGTCCTCGCCGGTATCGCCACCAGCGGGGTGGTGCTGTCGACCGTGCGCCAGGCCGCCGACCTCGACTACCGGCTCACCGTCCTCTCGGACGCCTGCGCGGACGCCGATCCCGAGGTGCACCAGGTCCTGACGGAGAAGGTCTTCCCGAGGCAGGCCGAGGTCGTCACGGTGGCGGAGTGGGCCAAGGGCTGAGCGCGGCGCCGGGCCCGGTCCCTTCCCCGTGGCGGGGAGCGGACCGGGCCCGGCGGTGTCGCTGTGCGGCCGTCAGCCGATGATCTTCGCCTTGGCCCGCTCGAACTCCTCGTCCGAGATGTCGCCCCGTGCCCGTACCTCGGAGAGCTTGGACAACTGCTCGGCCGGGGTGGCGGAGCCGCCCGCCGTCTCGCGGATGTACGTCTCGAAGGCGTGCTGCTGGTCCTTCGCGTGCTTGTGCTCGCGGAGGCCCATGCCCCTGCCCCGGGCGATGACGTAGGCGAAGACGCCGATGTACGGCAGCACGATGACGATGAGGAGCCAGAGGGTCTTGGCCCAGCCGCTCATGTCGTCGTCGCGGAAGATGTCGGCGATGATCCGGAAGAGGAGCACCAGCCACAGGACCCAGATGAAGACCCACATCGCGGTCCAGAAGGCTCCGAGGACCGGATAGTCGTAGGCCAGATACACGCCGTCGCTCATCGTTCTCTCCTGTCGGGCCGTAGCCGTGCCACTTCCCCCCGGGAGCATCCATCCTGCGTCCGGTCGGGGAAGTCGGCCACGCGAGCGGGAGACGGCGGCGGTGGGACGGGGTGGTGGGACGGGGCGTTGAGGCGGCGGTGGGGCCGGGGGTGGCGGGCAGACGCGCCCCTCAGCTCAGCCGCGGTGGCGCCACCGTCCGGTTCACCCGGGCGCCGGGCAGCCCGCGCAGGATCTCCGCGCCGATCTCCGTGAGGCGCTGCGTGTCCGGGGGAGTGGCGCCGAGCCCGACCGCGTACCGGACGAACCCCGCGTCCGCGCCCCCGGCGACCGGGCGCGGCCAGGCGTGGGTGTCGGGGGAACCGGACCCGGCGAGGGCGTCGAGGAACGCCAGGAGCCGCCCCCGGAAGCGGCCCTCGTCCGCGCCCTCGCGTACGGAGACCAGCGCCCAGGCGGAGTGGCGCAGGTGGAGCGGGGGCGGGGCGCAGAGCCGGGCGTACGGGACGGGTTCGGCGTCCGCCACCGCCTCCAGCACCTCCCACGCCCGGAACAGCTCCTCGGCGAGCAGCTCCCGGCCGGCCGCCGACACCTGCGTGGAGCAGGAACGTACGGGGGCGGTCGGCGTCAGGATCGTGACGGCGGCACCGGTGCGGGGGGCTTCGGGGGTGCCCGCGTACGCCACGGGCCGGGCCCAGTCCCACTCCGCCCACTGGGCGAAGAACCGCCGCAGCAACGCCGTACGCGTCGGCCGGGCGGTGCCCGTGCTGTTCGCCGCGAGGGTCGTCCTGGCCGCCAGCACCGTCCAGGCCAGGCCCGGCAGCCCGCCGCACGGGGCCGAGTCGAGCCCGCGCGCCCGCGCCCAGGCCTTCACGTCGTGGACCAGCCCGGTGAACGCCCAGCGGTACGGGGCCGTGGCCGCGAGCACCGCCTCCGCGTCGCTCACCGCGCTCAGCGCGACGGCCGCCGCGGCGCCCAGCTCCTCGCGCCGCTCGACCGCCTCGGCCGGGGGAACCCCGTCCGGGACCACCGTCACCAGGTCCACCCGTACGCCGTCGAGGACGAAACGCAGCCCGGGCACCCGGGCCCCGACCACCTCGCGCACCTCCTCGGCGTCCGGCAGCCGACGCCCGAGAGCCCGGGCCCCGACCGGGCCGGGCAGCGCCGCCACCAGGTCCACGTCCGCGCCGGGCAGCGCACCGCCGATCCGCCGCGACCCGACGAGGTGCACGCTCCCGCCGGGCAGCGCCTCCGCCACCCGGTGGCGGATCGACTCGCCGACGCCGGAATCCACTTCGGGGGCGGCTTCGGCACCGGTCGACGCCAGTTCGAAGGTCGGGGTCAATTCGGCTCCGGCCGGGGCCAGTTCGACGCGTACGCCGAAGTGGTCGGAGGCGTACAGGCCGGTCGCGTCCGGCGCCGCGCCCACCAGCGCAGCCGCCACCGGGCGGAGCCGTCCCGGGCGGTGGAGCACCCGGTCCAGCCGTGAGGCCCGGCCGGTGAGCGAGCCCACGGCGGCCAGCGGGTTCACCGAGGGGTCGAAGGTGGGGGTGCGGTCGGCCGGGCCGCGCACCGCCGTCCAGGCGTCCGTCAGGCCGAGCCGCGACTGCGGGTTCGGGCCGCCGTCGTTGAAGTCCCCGACCACCAGGAGCTCACCCTCCAGGCCCGCCAACCCCGTGGCCAGGTCGGCGAGTTCGTGGTCCCGGCGGGCGGCGCCCTCGGGGGAGTGGTCGCTGCTGAGGTGGGTCACCGCGACGGTGACGGGCCCGTCCGCCGTCTCCACCACGACCGCCGCGACCGCCTTGTGCCGCCCCAGCGGGTGCCACCCGGCCTCGCGCACCGGCAGGCGGCTGAGCAGCAGCAGCCCGCAGTCGGCGACGTCCCGCCCGTCGAGGGCGGCCCCGAACGCGTACTCCTCGCGGACCCAGGCGCTGCCCGCCAGCAGATCCAGCAGCGGCGGTTCGACCTCCTGGAGGGCGATGACGTCCGCGTCGGCGGCCCGCAGCGCGTCGAGCAGGAGCGGGCGGCGGCGGTCGGTGGCGATGTGCTCGGAGTCGTACCGGTCCCAGAGCGTGTTCCAGGTCAGCACGGTCAATCCGCTTGTGGGTGCGGTGAGTTCGGTCGAAGCGGGTGCGGGTGTCCACGCCCGGCCGTCGTAGGCGTGCGGGGTCCGGGCGGCGAAGTACGGCGACGGCAGCGACCGCGCCTCGCGCACCCGCCCGGCCTCCGCCGTGTCCACCCGGTCCAGGCCGGAGGCCCGGTCCCACACCGTCTCGCCGTCCGCCTCGAAGAAGAGCACCCGGTGCCAGGGGATCTCCCCGCCCGGCGTGAAGCGCGGCATCGGCACCCGCTTCGGCTCCCGGCCGCGCTGCGCCACCCCGAGGGTGAACCGCGCCGGATCGAAGCGGGCGTCCCACCGGATCCGGTGGTAGATCTCGTCGCTGGTCCGCATCAGGCCCTCGCCTCCACCGTTCCGCTCGTGCCCAGGTACCAGGTCCGGTGCGCCTCGCCGGGGTAGGGCGGGACGTAGCGTCGCAGCTGCGCCTCCTGCACCTGTGGCGGTACGGGATGGGTGCGGCGGGTGTTGCGCCGGGCCAGTTCCGCGGCGCCCACCGACGCGACCACGTGCGTGACCATGGCGTCCCGGCGCGCGGCGGCGGCGTGCACCAGCGCGCGCTGTCTCGGGGTGAGCGAGGTGGCGTCCCAGACCGTCGTCGTACGGGGCTGCAGCGCGCGGTCCAGCCGGTCCAGCGCCTCCCGCAGCACCTCGGCGTTGGCGCTCTGGTCGGCCCGGTCGCCGCGCGCCTCGCGCAGGTCGTCGAGGGCGATGCGGGTGGTGACCCCGGGCAGTTCGCGGGCGTACGTGCTCTTCCCGCTGCCGGACGGCCCGCACATCAGCACCAGGCGCGGGAAGTCGCCGGACCGCCAACGCCAGGTCGCGGCGACCGCCTCCTCGGCGGTCGAGATCCGCCCCCGCGCGTACGCCTCGCGGGCCTCGGCCAGGCAGCGGCCGGCCGCGTCCGGCTCCAGCCCGTCGAACACCTCGCGCAGCCCGGCGGGCTCGCGGACCTCCTCGGCGTGGAGCGCGGACCACTCGACGTACCCGCGCGCCTCCTCCGACGGGGCGGTGGCCGCCGCGAGCGCGTGCAGGGTCCCCAGATCGGCCGCCCAGGACATGCGGGTCAGCCCGGTCCGGCGGTCCTCGTCCGGGTACGGGCGGTGCAGTGAACGGTGGAGCCCCACCAGGTCGGCGACCCGGACGGCCGGCGCCAGCCCGATGGCCGGGGCGAGGCGGGGCGCGATCGAGGTCCGGCGGTCACGGTGCAGCAGCCCCGCGAGGACTCCGGCCAGCCGCTCGTCACCGAAGGGCGCGGAGCCGTCGGCGCCGACGACGCCGGTGCCCATGACGCCAGAGCCCATGGCGTGGGCCGTACGGGCGTCGGCGTCGGGCGCGGTGTCCCCCTGCGCAGTACCGGTGGAGAGCGCCTCGTGCAGGGCGTCCGCGTCGACCGCACCGCCGGAACGTACGTTCCACAGGGCGGCGGACGGGCCCAGCGCGTTCGGGACGACCGCCGCGTGCATCCAGTGGGTGCCCGTCGTCACGTGCCCCGGTCGCACCCACTTGGCCACGACTCGCCCGAACTCGGCGGCCCCGAAGCTTTCCGCGGGCCGTACGACGTACCCCTCCTGCCGCCCGGTGTCGAGCGCGAGCCTGCGCAGCGCCTTCTCCGCCCGCGCGTCGAACACCCCGCGCCAGAGCACCGGCGGCACGGGGATGCCCAGCCCGCGCAGGAACGCGGTGGTGCGGTCCCAGCCGAGGCAGCGGCCGCCGGCCTCGCCGACTCTGCCGCCCTCGCCGCCCCCGCTGTCCTCGCCGTTCTCGTCGTTCCAGACGGAGAAGCCGTAGAAGAAGCTGTCCAGCCGGTCGTACGGGATCGAGTGCCGCGCGAACATGTTCTCGCCGCACACCCGCCACCCCGCCGGTATGCGGGAACCCACCCGCCCCTGGAGCGCCTTCACCCACCCCCGCGAGGGGTGGTGGGCGGAGTCCAGCGAGCGGGCGTGCAGCCCGTCCGCGTAGAGCGTGGTGTTCTCGCCGTCGAGCTTCTCCGTCACGACGACCTCGCGTCCGGCGAGCGCCGCCAGGTCCACCACCCGCACGTCGTCGGAGGTGGCCCCCGGCGACCAGGGCAGGTGCGGGGTGCGCGGATAGTGCGTACGCATGACGGTCGGGCCCCCGGTCTGATGGAAAAGCGACCGTCACTCTACGCAGCGGCGGGGCGGGGAGGCGACGGGATTTCGGAGGGGCGGCGCAGGGCGGTGGAGCCGCCAGACCACGTCGATCCCGCTGCACGAGGGAGCCGTGGGTGTCGCTCCCTGTTCGCGCAGGACTTCGGTGAACCCCAGCCGCCTCGGTATCGCGGCGCTGGAAGTGTTCGACAGGTCGTGCGCGATCTCCACGTACTCCACTTCCGGCAAGGTGAACATCTCGGCGACCAGGGCCGACGTCGCTCTGGTGGCGATGCCCCGGCCAGTGGCCGCGGGGTGCAGCCAGTACCCCACGCGCCGGCACTGGGGACCGGCCCCGCGGTAGGTCTGGCACATGCCGACGAGTGCGCCGTCCATGGCGATGGCGTAGTTGTACACGTCACCGCTCGCCCACTTCGACTCGGCCGCCGCGAGGAAGTCCCGGGTGCTCTCCGCGCTGTGCCGGGCGACCCAGGACCCCCAGGGACGCAGGTGGTCGAGAGACTCCTCGATCAACGTGAACGCCCCGGCGAAATCGCTCTGCCCCCGCCAGCGGCGCAGGACGAAGTCTCCGCACTCGATGACGTGCCTCGGTCGGTCCATGGCGGTCATGCTGGTCCGTGGAATTCTCCGCCGCAACGGGTTACGGAGAAGAACTGGTGGGGGCCGTCTGCCCGGCCGGGCGGCAGCAGCAGCATCCCGGGGCCGGGGCTCACGTGTGTCCCGCGCTGCATGTGCTGCCTGTGCTCCCCGCGCCGTCCGTGCTTTCCGCGCCGCCCGGCCGGCAGTCGCGGCAGCGGCCCGGGGCGGGGGAGCGGAACGCCCGGTCGCAACCGTCGCAGGTCTGCATGGGCGTGACGGCGGGGGTACGGGGCGCCTCTCGGCGGCCGTGGGGGTGGCCGGGACCGCGATCGGCGGGGAGCGGCGGGGGCAGGAGGTCGATCAGTCGGCGGCCGACGAACTTGACCGGGTACTTCACGACCACAGGCAGCTCGCCGAGGAGCGCCTGGTACAGGGTGTCCGGCTCCACCCCGCGTTCCAGCCAGACGCCGACGGACGGCGCGAGCTTCGCCACGTCCTTCTCGCTGAGCCTCAGCCGCTCGTCCCTGCCCCGCAGCCCACTGAGCAGCGCGACGGCGGTGGCGTGCCGCTCCAGCTCTGCGGCCGAGGGCGCGGACGGCTGGACGGGCCGGGGGAGGGAGGCGCGGATGGTCGAGGCGTCGGGGGCGGCGACTGTGGTTTCGGGGGCGGTAACTGGGGTGTCGAGTGCGGTGACTTCGGCTTCCGGTGCGGCAACCTCGGCTTCCGGTGCGGCGACTTCCGGCCCCGGTGCGGCAACTTCGGCTTCCGGCACGGCAGGCAGCGCGGGTACGACAGGCGGGGCGGGTACGGAAGGCGGGGCGGGTACGGCGTCGGGCGGCGGCGGAGCCTCGGCGGGCACTTCGGCAGCAGGCGCGTCCGTAGCGGCCATCCCCGGCTCCCACAGCTCCCGCAGCGCGTCGGCCGCCATGCACATCTCCCGTACGGGACGCTGCTGCGCACCGCGCCTTCCGTGCGCGGCCCGGGTGCCGTGACGCGGGACAGCGGCCGGGGCACCCGCCCGCTGACGGGGAACGGAAGCGGACTTCCGCCCGAGTGCCGTCCGGGTGGACGCCTTCCGCTCGGACGCCTTGAGCTCGGCCACCGCCTTCCGGGACGCGCGGTCCTGGTAGGCGGCGTCGGGGTGGTTGTACGCGATCGTCCGCGTCAGGAACCGGCCCTCGCCGACCCGGTCCCGGGGGCGGTCCAGGTACCCGTAACGCTCCAGCTCCCTTATGGCCCGCGCGATGGTCTCGGCGCCTTCCTGGAAGCGCTCGGCGAGCGCCTTGATGCCCACGCGGCGGCCGGGCGGCAGCGACTGGATGTGCACCGAGATGCCGATCGCGACGAGCGAGAGTTCGGGGTGCTGCGCCAGGTGGTTTCCGACCACCACGAACTCGCTGGTGAGCGGCACGGTCACGTGCGAGAGCCCGGAAGTCCGGGTACGGCTGCGGTCAACGACCGCCTGGGCGCGCGGGCGCGCGCTAGTCTTCTGGGTATCCATTTGGGAAGGTCTTCGCTTCCTGATTGGTCAGGCCCTCGCTCGGGAGTTTCCGGTCCCGACGGGGGCCGTCCTATGTTCGGTGCGGGGCCTATGCCCCTGCTGTTGGGGGGAGCATATGCCTGCCAACCAGGCGAAACTCCAGCCGAGTTGCCGAAACTCACCCGTCCGGGTGAGGACACGCCGAGGCCGGTGGATCGGCCCTCGAACCGGCCGGTGGGGGAGGGGGGTTGGTTTGGTTCTTTCTCAAGTTCTTTCAAGCTTTTGGAGTCCCGAAGCGCCGTGTCCCTGCTCTCCAGGACACGGAAAACGGGGTCCCGTCGCACCGGGTCCCGGCAGGCAGGACCCGGTGGAGGACCGTCGGTACTCAGGGGGCCGCAGAATCACCGAGCGGCGGCCAACTCCTGCGCGGTCGGGCGGTCGGCGGGGTCGGGCGCCAGGCATGCGGTGACGGCCTCCTCGAACTCGGGAAACCTCCACGGCCGGACGTCGGACAGCGTGAGAGTGGTGCCCCTGGCGATGACCGCGAGCTTCTCGATCCGGTCGGTGGTGTCGTCGTAGGCGACGGGCCGGTGGCCGGTCCACGACCAGAACAGAGAGGCGCCCAGGCTCCAGATGTCGGCGGCCGGCTGCGCCTGTACGTGAACTCCGGCGGGGGTGTCGAGAATCGCGGCGGCGATCTCGGGGGCCGTGGTGTGGGTGAGCGCGCCACGGTAAGGCAGGCGGGGCGGCCCGACGGGACCGCAGGCGAGGGCGTAGTCGATGACTGCGGTGCGGCCGTCGTCGGTGACGAGGGTGTTGGTCGGCTGGACGTCGGCGTGGGCCCATCCTGCGGCGTGCATCCGGGACAGGTGTTCCGCCCAGGTACGGGCGATGCCCAGGAGCTGTGGGCGGGCCGAGGCGCGGTCTCCTTCGGGGCTGCGGGCGGGGGCGAGAGCACGCCACAGAGGTGCGCCGTCGATCCAGTCGACGGCCAGCCACCTCCCGCCGTCGAAGGTCCCGGCGTCGACGCGGTAGCCGGGGTCGAGGGCGCCCGCAGCGGTGAGGCGCAGGAGGTGGTCGTCCTCCTGCGCCATCTCGGCTGCCTTGGCGCGGGCGTCTTCGCTGTCGGGGTCGTTGGCCTTCAACACGACCGTGCCCAGGAGCCCTCGGATTCTCCAGGCCCGCGAGCCGCGCCGGTCGGTCAGGAGCTGGACCGAGGTGGGATCGCCGAGGTGGTCGATGCGGCCGATGTGCCGGGTGAGGACGTCGACTGCCTCGTCGGGGGGAGGAACGGGCAGGCCCATGTGCTGATCTCCTTCCACAGGGTGGGGACGCTCTCCAAGACGTTGCCGCCGGCGTCGGTAGCTGTCGCGAGAGCGGCGGCCGGATTTGGGGTCGCAGCCGGGAGGCACTGGCCACGCAACTCGGCTCCCCAGGTCACTCGTCGCGGACGACCGCCGCGAACGACGTGCAGATACGGCGGAAGCCTCGATGGTTGCTGCGCCCTGCGTGGCTCATGCACTCCACATCTACTGCCGCGCCGTCTGTCGAAGGCATTGCCTTCCACTTGCAGCCGAGGCACTCCGCCTCGAACGTCACATCCGTATCCGGGTGTTGCGCGATGCGATGCTGCACGAACCGTGCGATCGAGCGCGTCACCTCGTCCGCCTCGTCTTGTGCGGATGGCTCCTGATCTCCACGTCGGCATCGGTGGCCGCCGACAGGTCACCCCTGTCTCGCGCCGCCAGACGTTGTGCGGCCAGCGCCTCGCACACCTCGCAGCCGGGTGCCGGTTTCGGGGGCGGCAAGGGAAGGGCCAGGTTCACCGGTCCGCTCATGGTCGTACGCAGTAGGTCGCTCACACCGTGTGCCTTTCCGTGCAACTTCGCAGGGCGATGCACAGACCGTAGGAAGCACGCCTGGGGAGCGCCCACGCTGTTGCACGCGGTTGCAGAGATTCACCCGAGGGTGGCGAGCGCCTTCGTGATGAGAGTGCGGGCTTCAGCTCCCCGCACAGCCGTCCTGGCCAGTTCGGAGAAGGCTCGGAGGTACGTGGAAATCTCGCCCGGTGCGGTCAGGTTGATCTCCGCAGTCAGGGTCTCGACTGCCACCTGCCGATCGTCGAAGGCGTAGAAGGCTTCGAGCGGCCAGACAGTGCGGCGGGCTCTCGCCGGGATGATGCCGAGAGATACGTTCTGCTGCCCCATCACCGAGAGCACGTGCTCAAGCTGGGCCGCCATTGCGGCATCGTCGCTCACCCGGTAGTAGAGAACCGTCTCTTCGAGTACCAGGGCGAACCGATGGTCTCCCTCCCGGATGACGCGGGACCTTTGCATGCGGGCCCGTACGGCCTCGGCCACATCGTCGGGCGTCCCCTGGAAGGCAGTGATGGACCGCAGAAGTCCTGTCGCGTAGCCGGGAGTCTGGAGCATCCCCGGCATCAGGTTGGATGCGTACACGCGAAAGGAGCGGGTTCGCTGGTACAGAGGGACGGTCTGCTCGTGGATCCGTCGCATCCCGTCTCGATGGATCTGCCGCCACTCGACGTACATCGACTCTGCGTTTCGGGACGCGGCGATCAGATCAGCCGCCTGGTCACCGGCCCCGCAGGCAGCGCACCAGGCACGGATGTCCGCGTCCGAGGGAGGCGTTTTCCCCCGAGCGATCCGGGACGACTTCGACTTGTGCCAGCCGCACCGAACGGCCAGTTCATGCCCTGTCAGGCCGGCGTCCTGCATGAGGCCCTGCAAGCGGGTAGCCACTGAGGCTCGTGCCGCTTGGGCGCTGGAGAGTGGAGAAGAGGGCATGAGCCGGCCGGTCAGGAATCAGACGGTGTACTTCTCGTGCGGGACGGCTCGTTCCCACACCGCTTCGAACGCCGACGCGCACAGTTCGGCTACGACAGGATCCTCCGTCTGGTCCGTGTGGACCCAGCGGCCGACCCCGTCGAAGATGTTGAACTGCACGAGTCGGCCGTCGAACAGCCAGAAATCGTTGCCCGGAAGCGCAAGGTCCGAGGCGCTGCGACGAGGCAGCCAACGGATCTGTTCCCCGGCCGCGACGTTCGTGAAGGTGCCCGAGTGCTCGAAGGCGATGTATTCGCTGACGGGCTCCGAGATGATGCGGGCCCGTCGGATCACAACCCCCTTGGCCGTGACCTCCTGCACGAGGTCGAGCCAGGGGCGCCACCAAGAAGCCGGGTCCTCCGTGGAGAGCCGGTGTCCCTGCTTCCACGCGGCGAAGCCATCGATCTCGTTTTCGACGCCGTACGTATCGCGCATCTCAAGGTGGACGGCTGACTCCCGCACGGACCTGATGAGGTCGGAAAAGTCAGTCAGACTCTGCGACACGAAGCGCCTCCCGGAGAAGCGGGACCATCCGCTTCGGAACTCTGATCACCGATTCATGTCCGGGGATTCGCACATCCTGCGAGCTTTCGCTCACGGTCTGCTCGTCGGCCGTCCACCCTTGAATCACCAGGTCCTTGGACTCTTGGTCCACCCATACGGCGGGTGATCCGTGGTCGCCGGACTCGGGATCTTTACCGACGAAACGTAGGGCCATGGCGCCCCTCCCGTCCAACTCGTCGCGCCTGGTTGCGCGCTCTCCACTTTGTCGGAATCGGTAGGCCGGGAAGGCCCGTTCGCGCTGATCCACACCCTCAAGAGGCGCTCGGCCACGCTTCCGAAGCACGGAGCTGCCCGGGCGCACGCTGTTTCGACCGGTCCTCGGCCGTCAGCCGGCGGTGAGAATCTCCACCCCGATCTCCGCCACGATCTGCTCGATCACCGCGTTGCCAGGATCGGCGTCGGTGATCAGCCCGGTGACCCGCTCCCAGGGGAGGACGCGGAACTGCGAGGCGGTGCCGATCTTCTCCGAGGACGCCAGGACGTACGTGTCCGCGGCCCGCGCCGAGAGGGCGCGCTTCATCGCCGCCTCCTCGGCGTCCCCGGTCGTCAGTCCCGCCTCGGGGTGTACGCCGGTGACGCCGAGCAGGCAGAGGTCGGCGGAGACGTTCTGCGCGGCCTCCACCGCCGCCGCGCCGCAGGTCACCGCCGAGTGCTTGAAGACTCGGCCCCCGAGCAGGAAGAGCTCCGCGCGCGGGTGGTCGAGCAGGGCCACGGCGATCGTCGGGCTGTGCGTGATCACGGTGCAGGCGAGATCCGTCGGGAGCGCGCGGGCGACGGCGAGGGCCGTGGTTCCGCCGTCGAGGATCAGTGAGCCGCCCGGCCGGACCAGGCCTGCGGCGACCGAGGCGACCTTCGCCTTGCCCTCCGAAGCAACGCTCTGCCGGGCCTCGTAGTCGACCACCGCCGGGGACACGGGCAGCGCACCGCCGTAGACCCGCTGGCACAGTCCCTGGGCCGCGAGGTCGCGCAGGTCGCGCCGCACGCTGTCCTCGGAGATCCCCAGTTCGGCGGCGACGTCCTTGGCGACGATCTTGCCCTCGCGGGCGAGCAGACCGAGCAGATGGGCGTGTCGTTCAGCAGCCAGCATGCGCACTCTCTCCTGTTCTTGCACGTTTCTGCATGTAGTGTAGCCGTCATGACCAGCAAGATGACCGATAAGCCACTACTCGTCCTGATCGCCGGTCCCTACCGCTCCGGTACCGACGGCGACCCGCAGGCCATGGCCGACAACCTCGCCCGCCTAGAAGCTGCCGCCTGGCCGGTCTTCGCCGCCGGGCACGTCCCCGTCATCGGCGAGTGGATCGCCCTGCCCGTACTGCGCTCCGCCGGTGCCGGTCCCACCGACCCGCTGGCGGACGAGGTCCTCTACCCGACCGCGCACCGCCTGCTCGCCCACTGCGACGCCGTACTCCGGCTGCCCGGGGAGTCCGCCGGAGCCGATCAGGACGTCGCCACCGCCCGGGGCCGTGGCCTGCCCGTCTACTTCGAGGCGGGCGAGATCCCCCGCCGTACGACGG
This sequence comes from Streptomyces sp. NPDC001493, assembly GCF_053597235.1. Taxonomy (NCBI): domain Bacteria; kingdom Bacillati; phylum Actinomycetota; class Actinomycetes; order Kitasatosporales; family Streptomycetaceae; genus Streptomyces; species Streptomyces sp. NPDC001493. Next base: position 66,380 of record NZ_JBSFHV010000015.1, on the reverse strand, counting down.
GCGAGGCCGCATGACCGCCCGCCCCGGCATCGACACTCCCGACCATCGGGGCCGTATCGGCCTCGATCGGGCGGGGCGCGGCCTGGACCGCAATCCTGACGTTGTGGTCCAGGCCGTCGAACTCACCTCCCGGGGCTGGCACGTCCTGCGCCGCACCACCTTCGACTACCGCCGCCGCGACGGGCGTTGGGAGACGCAGCAGCGCGAGACGTACGACCGGGGCAACGGCGCCGTCGTCCTGCCGTACGACACCGAGCGGGGCCGCGTGCTGCTCACCCGGCAGTTCCGGTACCCCGCCTACGTCAACGACCACCCCGACGGCATGCTCGTCGAGGCCGCCGCCGGGCTGCTCGACGAGGACGATCCGATCACCGCCGTCCGGCGCGAGGCGGCCGAAGAGCTCGGAGTCACCCTCGGCCCGCTCACGCACGTCTTCGACGCGTACATGAGCCCCGGGTCCGTCACCGAACGGCTCCACTTCTTCGCGGCCCCGTACGCGGCGGCCGACCGGACCGGGGTCGGCGGGGGAGTGGAGGAGGAGGGGGAGGACATCGAGGTCCTGGAAGTGCCCTTCACCGAAGCCCTCGCCATGACCCGGGACGGGCGCATCGCCGACGGCAAGACGATCATGCTGCTGCAATGGGCGGCGCTGGACGGGCCGTTCGCCCGGAGGTATCAGCCCCGGCAGCGGCCGGGCCAGGGGTGACCGGCGGGCGGGCGGAAACGCGGAGGGTGCGGTTCCTTTGAAGGGAAGCACACGACATCGGCTTGCTTGCGGATGAGCGTGGAGCCTGTCAGGGTCCGGGCGTGACCGTACTTCTGGGCGACAAGGACAGGTTCGCTGCTGAGGTCGGTGAGTGGGAGCACTCACTGCGCCGGGTGGACCTGTGGACGGCGGGGCAGTGGCTGACCTGCGACGACAACATGGCGCTTGTCGGGCAGTTCCGCTCCGACGTGGTGGAGACGGTGGCGTGGTTGCGCTCCGGAGCCAGCTCGCCGTTGCCGTTCGACGGCCTGTCCCCGGAAGCCACCCATCGGCGTCTCATGCACCGTGCGGGCGCTGATGACGAGACTGAAGAGGAGTACCGGCTCCGCAGCCGGTTCCGGGTCTTGAGCTGGGGGCCCACCACCGACAACGTGACCGCTCATCTCTTCGGGGACGCGGACCGCTTGGTGCTCACTCTTCAGTTCTGGCGCGAGGAGCACCTGGTCAGGCAGCCAGACCATGCGGGCAGGGTTTTCGTGGCGGAGGTCCCGACCGAGGAGTTCGTCGGGATCCTTGAGGACCTTGCGGCCGTGCTCGACGGCAGCCGGGGTCCGGGCCGGCCTTGAGCGCTGAACTGCCCGGGCACTGACGGCCTGTATTCCTGGCTGATGGGTCTCTACCGTGATGGTGGAGGAGGGCTGGTGGATGGGCTCACTGTTCGAGGAGTTGGAAGCCCGGGAGGCCGGAGGCCGAAGTCCCAGACCTGGCCGCACCGACCGCGACCGCCTCTTCCCCGGTTGCGCCACCGACGGCACGCCCCGTAAGTCATAGTGAAAGCAAGGGAGTTGACCGGGTGGAGCTTTCATGATCGTGCAGGCGTACGTCGGAGCCGGGGACGTGACCACTCCGGCGATCGCAACACTGCGGGCTCGGATCTCGCAGGCGATAGACGAGACGGCGGAGGCCACCGCTCTCGACCATCTCAAGGTCTGGCTGCAGATGCCGACTGATTCCCTCATTACGGAAATGCTGGACAGGGACTGCGAGGTGCGCGCCAAGAAGGTGGGTGACCGGCTCAGTTCCGATCAGGGGAGGCATTACAACCCCGCGGATCTGGCGGTGGCGCCGGACATCGCGGTCAAGTGGGCAGGGATCGGCGAGATCCTGCACGGCGACCGCGCCGTGATCCTGAAGGGGCCGCCCGGGCACGTGGGCGGAGAGAAGAGCGCTTTCCTCGCCAAGAACGGGATCGGCTTTCACGTCATCGTGCTTCTGGCCACCGGGCAGGAGCCCGACGGAAGCCCCTTCTTTCTGGGTTTCGACCCGGACGTCAGCGCCACGACGGAGTCCCGGCGGGCGTGGGGTCCTGTCGCCCTCGGCGGCAAGGGCACCGTCGCGAAGGTGTCGGCGTTCACTGACGCGAAGTGCACCGAGGTCATCAAGAACATGATCCTCGGCACGTCTCCGGACGGATTCGGCCCGCTGGTCCGCAAGTACTACGTCGACACGACGGCGGCATTCCCCGCGGTCGTCCACGCCTGAGGGCTGTCGCGCCCGCACTCCGCCGCTGGTGAGCACGGTGCGTGCCGGTGCGCGCCGACCACCCCCGTCACGGGGGCCCGGTGCGCTCCCGGGCCGAAGCCGCAGCCGTGACAGCCGCCTGCCGTCGATCGCTGTCCACCCGCCCTCGGCCCTACTCTGCCCGCTCCGCGCCCAACTCCGGCGCGGACTTGGACCGTTCGTTCGCCTCCGTAGTCCGGAACGCGGCCTCCCACGCCCCGGCGAGGCCGTCCCGGGCGGCCTCCAGCCCGGCGGCCGTGTTGCCCCCGGGTACGGCGACCCGGTCCACCACCTCCTCCAGCGAGGCGCCGTCCCCGAGCAGCCGGCTCAGGGCGTGCAGGCTCTGCGCGACGAGGGCCTCGGCCAGCTCCCTCGGCAGCGGGGCGCCCCGTACCTCCTGGGCGTCGACCATGGCCCGCGCGGCACCGGCCAGCAGGGCCGGACCGCAGGACGCGAGGTCGGTCGCTGCCCGGCCCTGGCTCTCCTCGATCACGAACGGCGTCGAGAAGGCCCGGAGCAGGGCGAGCAGGTCCTCGGTGGCCTCGGCCGAGAGGCGCGGGCCGGGGACCAGCAGGGTCGCCCCGGCCCCCTTCTCGTTGCCGACGCTCGGGATCAGCTTGGCCACCGGGCCGGGGACGGCCTCCGCGAGGGTGTGGAGCGGCAGACCGTTGTTGACGGTGATCACGAGGTGCCGCGCGGTGAGCCGGGGCCGCAGCTCGGCGAGAACGGCCGGCAGCTCCGCGTTCCGTACGCACAGCACGATCACCTCCACGTGCCGGGCCAGCTCCGCCAACGGCAGGACCGTCGCGGCGGGCACGGCTTCCCGGAGCCGCGCCACACTGGCCGGGGACCGGCCCGCCGCGAACAGCAGGCCCGGCGCCACCGCCATACGGAAACCGGCCGCCAGGGTCAGCCCCATCCGGCCGAGACCCACCACGCCCACTGCTCTGTACTCGCTCATGGCGGTCAGCCTTCCAGACGCGAGGGCCACGTCTTCGGCGTCCCGGTGGGACAGGCCCGGCCGGGACGCGTGCGGGGCGTCAGTCCTCCGCGAAGAGATCCTGTGCCGTGGTGGCGGTGAGGGCGTGGTCGAACCAGCGGCGGAGCGTGTCGGGGTCGGTGCATCCCGCGATACGGCGGGTGTCCTCCGGGGAGAGCGTGATGCCGCGCTTGCCGAGTGTCAGCAGTACGAACTCCGCTTGAGCCTCGACGCGTCCCTCTTCCCGCCCCTCCTCCCGCAGCCGCTGGCTGGTCTCCGAGCGGAAGAATGAGAGATCGGCTCCCATCAGGTCCCTCCAGATCTTCGCAGCCGGGGTACCCCCCAGGCCGAGTTCGGTCAGCTCTCCGAGGATCATCGCGGTGTCCGGGTCGACGGTCTTCAGGGCGCCCGCCAACGCGGTCAGTATCTCCACCGCATACGGCTTCTTACCATGCGTAATCGCCGAGAACGCGGCGAGCGGGACATCTCGGGCCGCAGCCGCGAGGTCTCGCACCACCGGCACGTTGTGCGGCCCCAGTACCAGCGGCCGGACGGTCAACGAGGGCCAGGTCGGCGGCCCGATACGCAGCGGCCCCTCCGCCCAGCGGGCGGTCGACTCCTCCTGGCAGACGACGAGGAGCACCGGGTCGAGCCGGTACTTCGCGTACAGATGGGCCAGGTAGTACGCCCAACTCCCGTGCTTGTCCGGGTCCTTCCTGCTCTGAGCCTCGACCGCCAGCAGGTATCCGCCGCCGTCCGCCGTGTCCAGCCGCAGCAGGGTGTCGAGCCGCCGCTCCAGCGGTTTGATCTCCGTGAGGTCGGTCGGGAGCTGGGACACCGCCACCGGCTCGGGGAGCCGCACGCCCAGGGCCCGGAAGGAGCGGGTGAAGATGCCCGGGTCCTCCTGGAAGATGCGGTGCATCGCCTCATGGGGGGAATTCACCATGAGGCGGACGGTACGTACCGGGGCCCGCGCACGGACCCACACGTACCCCCGTTCCCTCGCACGCGTGAAGCCCGTCACCGCGGGGTTGACGGGGCTCGACGGGGCCGGGAAGGGCCCGCCGGGGCGTGCCCGCGTTTGAGCATTCGACCGCGGGGGGTAAGATCCTCGGCCGATTGGCCAGGCCCGCTTTCCGTGTGGCACACTGGCCAGGTTGCTCGGTTGAGTGTCAATGCTGCGCGCCTCCCGCCGGGAGGACCGGAAGCGAGTCCCACAGTACTCGTCGGCCCTATAAGGGTCGGAAGTACGGGAATCTTCCGGGAAGCGTCAGTGGGGCACAGACCAGGCACCCGGTGGGCGTTCCGCCCCGATCTGCTCTTCATTGAGCGCAGCGTGGTCCTTGGGCCCGCACCCCCTTGGTTGGGATCTCCTTCGGGAGATTTTCGTAGAGGGGATGCGACACGCCCGACCGCGTGGGTCGGATGCGGAGGTCAGGAGAACCCCCGGGTTCCAGAGCGTTTCGAGAGACAGGACTACTAGTAGCCATGGCGGGACAGAAGATCCGCATCCGGCTCAAGGCCTACGACCACGAGGTCATCGACTCCTCGGCGAAGAAGATCGTCGAGACGGTGACCCGCACTGGTGCGTCGGTCGCGGGCCCGGTGCCGCTGCCCACTGAGAAGAACGTGTACTGCGTCATCAAGTCGCCGCACAAGTACAAGGACTCGCGCGAGCACTTCGAGATGCGCACGCACAAGCGCCTCATCGACATTCTCGACCCCACGCCGAAGACGGTTGACTCGCTGATGCGTCTCGACCTTCCGGCCGGCGTCGACATCGAGATCAAGCTCTGAGGTGACGCGCGAGATGGCTAAGAACATTAAGGGCGTCCTGGGCGAGAAGCTCGGCATGACCCAGGTCTGGGACGAGAACAACCGGGTCGTCCCGGTGACCGTCGTCAAGGCCGGGCCCTGTGTCGTCACCCAGGTCCGCACCAACGACAACGACGGCTACGAGTCGGTCCAGATCGCCTTCGGCGAGATCGACCCGCGCAAGGTGAACAAGCCCCTCAAGGGCCACTTCGCCAAGGCCGACGTGACCCCGCGCCGCCACCTGGTGGAGCTCCGCACCCCTGACGCCAGCGAGTACACGCTGGGCCAGGAGGTCACTGCCGAGGTGTTCGAGTCCGGCGTCAAGGTTGACGTCACGGGCAAGAGCAAGGGCAAGGGCTTCGCCGGTGTCATGAAGCGTCACAACTTCAAGGGCCTCGGTGCCGGTCACGGCGTCCAGCGCAAGCACCGTTCCCCCGGTTCGATCGGTGGCTGCGCCACCCCTGGGCGTGTCTTCAAGGGCATGCGCATGGCCGGTCGGATGGGTAACGAGCGCGTCACCACCCAGAACCTGACCATCCACGCGGTTGACGCGGAGAAGGGTCTGCTCCTCATCAAGGGCGCGGTCCCCGGTCCGAACGGCGGCCTCGTACTGGTCCGTACCGCGGCCAAGGGGGCTTGAGGTAATGAGCACCATTGACATCCTTTCGCCGGCAGGCGACAAGGCCGGTACCGTCGAGCTCCCCGCGGAGATCTTCGACGCGAAGACCAGCGTTCCGCTGATCCACCAGGTCGTTGTCGCACAGCTGGCTGCTGCCCGTCAGGGCACGCACAAGACCAAGCGTCGCGGCGAAGTCCGTGGTGGTGGCCGCAAGCCGTACCGCCAGAAGGGCACCGGCCGCGCCCGCCAGGGTTCGACCCGCGCGCCGCAGTTCGCCGGCGGTGGCGTCGTCCACGGCCCGCAGCCGCGTGACTACTCGCAGCGCACCCCGAAGAAGATGAAGGCCGCCGCCCTCCGCGGTGCCCTCTCGGACCGGGCGCGTCACTCCCGCATCCACGTCATCACCGGCGTGGTCGAGGGTGGAGTCTCCACCAAGGCCGCCAAGACGCTGTTCGGCAAGATCTCGGAGCGCCCCAACCTGCTCCTGGTCGTCGACCGCGCCGACGAGGCCGCGTGGCTCTCCGCGCGCAACCTGCCCCAGGTGCACATCCTGGAGCCGGGCCAGCTCAACACGTACGACGTGATCGTCTCTGACGACGTGGTCTTCACCCAGGCCGCTTTCGAGTCCTTCGTGTCTGGCCCCCAGACCGCTGAGACCGAAGGGAGCGACGCCTGATGAGCGAGGCGACCGTTACCAGCAAGACGTACTCGGACCCGCGCGACATCCTCGTGAAGCCGGTCGTGTCCGAGAAGAGCTACGCGCTGCTCGACGAGAACAAGTACACGTTCATCGTCGCGCCGGGCTCCAACAAGACCCAGATCAAGCAGGCCGTCGAAGCGGTCTTCTCGGTCAAGGTCACCGGGGTCAACACGATCAACCGTCAGGGTAAGCGCAAGCGCACCAAGACCGGTTTCGGCAAGCGCGCCAACACCAAGCGCGCCATCGTGACCCTCGCCGAGGGCGACCGTATCGACATCTTCGGCGGCCCGACCTCCTGACGGAGGTAGGGACGTCCAGGATCCGGAATATTTCCGAGGACTGAGAAAACATGGGTATCCGCAAGTACAAGCCGACGACGCCGGGCCGTCGTGGCTCCAGCGTCGCCGACTTTGTCGAGATCACGCGGTCCACGCCGGAGAAGTCGCTGGTCCGCCCCCTGCACAGCAAGGGCGGCCGTAACAACGCCGGTCGTGTGACCGTTCGCCACCAGGGTGGTGGCCACAAGCGCGCCTACCGCGTGATCGACTTCCGTCGTCACGACAAGGACGGCGTGCCGGCCAAGGTCGCGCACATCGAGTACGACCCCAACCGCACCGCGCGCATCGCGCTCCTGCACTACGCGGACGGCGAGAAGCGTTACATCGTCGCCCCGAAGGGCCTGAAGCAGGGCGACCGTGTCGAGAACGGCCCGACCGCCGACATCAAGCCCGGTAACAACCTGGCGCTGCGCAACATCCCGGTCGGTACGACCATCCACGCCATCGAGCTGCGGCCCGGCGGCGGCGCGAAGTTCGCCCGTTCCGCGGGTGCCTCCGTGCAGCTGCTGGCGAAGGAGGGCACGATGGCCCACCTTCGTATGCCCTCCGGTGAAATCCGGCTGGTCGACGCCCGCTGCCGCGCCACCATCGGCGAGGTCGGCAACGCCGAGCAGTCGAACATCAACTGGGGCAAGGCCGGCCGCATGCGCTGGAAGGGCGTTCGCCCGACCGTCCGCGGTGTCGCGATGAACCCGGTTGACCACCCGCACGGTGGTGGTGAAGGCAAGACCTCCGGTGGACGTCACCCGGTCTCGCCGTGGGGTCAGAAGGAGGGTCGTACTCGCTCGCCGAAGAAGGCATCGAGCAAGTACATCGTCCGCCGCCGCAAGACGAACAAGAAGCGCTAGGAGCGGGTTTAGATGCCGCGCAGTCTCAAGAAGGGGCCCTTCGTCGACGGACACCTCATCAAGAAGGTGGACGTACAGAACGAGGCAGGCACCAAGAACGTCATCAAGACCTGGTCCCGTCGCTCGATGATCGTCCCGGCCATGCTGGGGCACACCATCGCGGTGCACAACGGCAAGATCCACGTCCCGGTGTTCGTCACCGAGTCGATGGTCGGCCACAAGCTCGGCGAGTTCTCGCCGACTCGCACCTTCCGCGGCCACGTCAAGGACGACCGGAAGTCGAAGCGCCGCTAGCGCGGGGTGGAAACGACTATGACTCACACCGAAGGGACAACCATGGAAGCCAGGGCCCAGGCGCGGTACATCCGCGTCACGCCCATGAAGGCCCGCCGAGTGGTGGACCTCATCCGTGGCATGGATGCCACGGAGGCTCAGGCGGTCCTGCGTTTCGCCCCGCAGGCCGCGAGCGTGCCGGTTGGCAAGGTGCTTGACAGCGCCATCGCCAACGCTGCACACAACTACGACCACACCGACGCCTCTTCGCTGGTCATCAGCGAGGCGTACGTGGACGAGGGCCCGACCCTGAAGCGGTTCCGTCCGCGTGCTCAGGGCCGTGCCTACCGGATCCGTAAGCGGACCAGCCACATCACCGTGGTCGTCAGCAGCAAGGAAGGAACCCGGTAATGGGCCAGAAGGTAAACCCGCACGGGTTCCGACTCGGCATTACCACGGACTTCAAGTCCCGTTGGTACGCCGACAAGCTGTACAAGGACTACGTCAAGGAAGACGTCGCCATTCGTCGCATGATGACGAAGGGCATGGAGCGCGCCGGCATCTCGAAGGTTGAGATCGAGCGCACCCGCGACCGCGTCCGCGTCGACATCCACACCGCTCGTCCGGGCATCGTCATCGGCCGCCGCGGCGCCGAGGCCGACCGCATCCGCGGCGAGCTGGAGAAGCTGACCGGCAAGCAGGTCCAGCTGAACATCCTCGAGGTCAAGAACCCCGAGGTTGACGCTCAGCTGGTGGCCCAGGCCGTCGCCGAGCAGCTCTCCTCCCGCGTCTCCTTCCGTCGCGCCATGCGTAAGAGCATGCAGAGCTCGATGAAGGCCGGCGCCAAGGGCATCAAGATCCAGTGCGGTGGCCGCCTCGGCGGCGCCGAGATGTCCCGCTCGGAGTTCTACCGCGAGGGCCGCGTGCCCCTGCACACGCTCCGCGCGAACGTCGACTACGGCTTCTTCGAGGCCAAGACGACCTTCGGCCGCATCGGCGTGAAGGTCTGGATCTACAAGGGCGACGTCAAGAACATCGCCGAGGTCCGCGCCGAGAACGCTGCTGCCCGCGCCGGCAACCGCCCGGCCCGTGGCGGCGCTGACCGCCCGGCCGGCCGTGGTGGCCGCGGTGGCGAGCGTGGCGGTCGTGGACGCAAGCCGCAGCAGACCGGCTCGGCAGCGGAGGCCCCCAAGGCCGACGCTCCCGCCGCCGCTGCTCCGGCTGCTGAGAGCACCGGAACGGAGGCCTGACCGAAATGCTGATCCCCCGTAGGGTCAAGCACCGCAAGCAGCACCACCCGAAGCGCAGCGGCATGTCCAAGGGTGGCACGCAGGTTGCGTTCGGCGAGTACGGCATCCAGGCGCTGACCCCGGCGTACGTGACGAACCGCCAGATCGAGGCAGCTCGTATCGCGATGACCCGCCACATCAAGCGTGGCGGCAAGGTCTGGATCAACATCTACCCGGACCGTCCCCTGACGAAGAAGCCCGCCGAGACCCGCATGGGTTCCGGTAAGGGTTCTCCCGAGTGGTGGATCGCGAACGTCAAGCCGGGTCGGGTGATGTTCGAGCTGTCCTACCCGAACGAGAAGATTGCTCGTGAGGCGCTTACCCGCGCTGCTCACAAGCTTCCGATGAAGTGCCGGATCGTTCGGCGCGAGGCAGGTGAGTCGTGATGTCGGCCGGTACCAAGGCGTCCGAGCTGCGCGAGCTGGGCAATGAGGAGCTCCTCAACAAGCTCCGCGAGGCCAAGGAAGAGCTGTTCAACCTCCGTTTCCAGGCGGCGACGGGACAGCTCGAGAACCACGGTCGGCTCAAGTCCGTCCGTAAGGACATCGCCCGGATCTACACCCTGATGCGCGAGCGCGAGCTGGGCATCGAGACGGTGGAGAGCGTCTGATGAGCGAGAAGACTGTGACTGCTGAGACGAACACCGACCGCGGTTTCCGCAAGACCCGCGAGGGTCTGGTCGTCAGTGACAAGATGGACAAGACCGTCGTCGTCGCTGTCGAAGACCGCGTGAAGCACGCTCTGTACGGCAAGGTCATCCGCCGTACGAACAAGCTCAAGGCTCACGACGAGCAGAACACCGCCGGCGTCGGCGACCGCGTCCTCATCATGGAGACGCGTCCGCTGTCCGCCTCGAAGCGGTGGCGCATCGTCGAGATCCTCGAGAAGGCCAAGTAATTCCTGAGGGGGATTCCCCTCAGGCAGGTTCCGCCAGGCTCGGTGGGGTCCGTTCCGGAGACGGAGCGGCCCCCGCCGGGAACCGGCAGACGATCAGGAGATAGACGTGATCCAGCAGGAGTCGCGACTTCGCGTCGCCGACAACACGGGTGCGAAGGAAATCCTCACCATCCGTGTTCTCGGTGGTTCGGGTCGCCGCTACGCGGGCATCGGTGACGTCATCGTCGCCACCGTCAAGGACGCGATCCCCGGTGGCAACGTGAAGAAGGGTGACGTCGTCAAGGCCGTCATCGTTCGCACCGTCAAGGAGCGTCGTCGTCAGGATGGCTCGTACATCCGCTTCGACGAGAACGCAGCCGTCATTCTGAAGAACGACGGCGACCCCCGCGGCACCCGCATCTTCGGCCCGGTGGGCCGGGAGCTGCGCGAGAAGAAGTTCATGAAGATCATCTCGCTCGCGCCGGAGGTGCTGTAAGCATGAAGATCAAGAAGGGCGACCTGGTTCAGGTCATCACCGGTAAGGACAAGGGCAAGCAGGGCAAGGTCATCGTGGCCTACCCCGCTCAGGACCGCGTCCTCGTCGAGGGTGTCAACCGGGTCAAGAAGCACACCAAGGCCGGTCAGACGGCTCGCGGTTCGCAGACCGGCGGCATCGTCACCACCGAGGCCCCGATTCACGTCAGCAACGTTCAGCTGGTTGTGGAGAAGGACGGCAACAAGGTCGTCACCCGCGTCGGCTACCGCTTTGACGACGAGGGCAACAAGATCCGCGTTGCCAAGCGGACTGGTGAGGACATCTGATGACTGCCACCACTGCGCCGCGTCTCAAGACGCGCTACCGCGAGGAAATCGCCGGCAAGCTGCGTGAGGAGTTCTCGTACGAGAACGTCATGCAGGTTCCCGGCCTGGTCAAGATCGTGGTCAACATGGGTGTGGGCGACGCCGCCCGCGACTCCAAGCTGATCGACGGCGCCGTGCGCGACCTCACCACGATCACCGGCCAGAAGCCTGCCGTTACCAAGGCCCGCAAGTCCATCGCGCAGTTCAAGCTGCGCGAGGGCCAGCCGATCGGCTGCCACGTCACCCTCCGTGGTGACCGGATGTGGGAGTTCCTGGACCGTACGCTGTCGCTCGCGCTGCCGCGTATCCGTGACTTCCGTGGCCTGTCGCCGAAGCAGTTCGACGGCCGTGGTAACTACACCTTCGGTCTCACGGAGCAGGTCATGTTCCACGAGATCGACCAGGACAAGATCGACCGGGTCCGGGGCATGGACATCACCGTGGTCACCACGGCGACCAACGACGACGAGGGTCGTGCCCTCCTTCGTCACCTCGGCTTCCCGTTCAAGGAGAACTGACCGTGGCGAAGAAGTCCCTGATCGCTAAGGCTGCCCGCAAGCCGAAGTTCGGCGTTCGCGCGTACACGCGTTGCCAGCGCTGCGGCCGCCCGCACTCCGTCTACCGCAAGTTCGGCCTGTGCCGCGTGTGCCTTCGTGAGATGGCTCACCGTGGCGAGCTGCCGGGCGTGACCAAGAGCTCCTGGTAACTTCCCCTCGCCCCCTGGGCGTTGGGAACACCTTGAGACTCTCGGTAAGCATCTGGTCGGCAGGAGCCCCTCCTTTCATGCCGTAGGCTTGAAGGGTTGGGCGCCTGCCGCCCAAGACCGACTTACTACGCCGTAGGTCCCCGCACCGCACCCGTCCCGCCACTGAGTGGGGAGAGGGATGGCGCATACAGGAAACCCCGGCGAGAGAGGCCGAAGGCCAACTCATGACCATGACTGATCCGATCGCAGACATGCTCACGCGTCTGCGCAACGCGAACTCGGCGTACCACGACTCCGTCGTGATGCCGCACAGCAAGATCAAGTCGCACATCGCGGAGATCCTCCAGCAGGAGGGCTTCATCACCGGCTGGAAGGTCGAGGACGCCGAGGTTGGCAAGAACCTCGTTCTCGACCTGAAGTTCGGTCCGAACCGCGAGCGCTCGATCGCCGGCATCAAGCGAATCTCGAAGCCGGGTCTGCGTGTATACGCAAAGTCCACCAACCTGCCGAAGGTCCTCGGCGGCCTGGGCGTGGCGATCATCTCCACGTCCCACGGTCTCCTGACCGGCCAGCAGGCCAGCAAGAAGGGCGTAGGTGGGGAAGTCCTCGCCTACGTCTGGTAGTCGGGAATCGGAGGAATAGCTCATGTCGCGAATCGGCAAGCTCCCCATCCAGGTTCCCGCCGGTGTGGACGTCACCATCGATGGCCGCACGGTCGCGGTGAAGGGCCCCAAGGGTTCCCTCACGCACACCGTTGCCGCGCCGATCGAGGTCACCAAGGGTGAGGACGGCGTTCTGAACGTCGTCCGCCCGAACGACGAGCGTCAGAACAAGGCCCTCCACGGCCTGTCCCGCACGCTGGTGGCGAACATGATCACCGGCGTGACCCAGGGATACAGCAAGGCGCTCGAAATCAGCGGTGTCGGTTACCGCGTCCAGGCGAAGGGCTCCAACCTGGAGTTCGCCCTGGGCTACAGCCACCCGATCCTCATCGAGGCTCCGGAAGGCATCACCTTCAAGGTCGAGTCGCCCACGAAGCTCAGCGTCGAGGGCATCGACAAGCAGAAGGTCGGCGAGGTAGCCGCCAACATCCGCAAGCTGCGGAAGCCCGACCCGTACAAGGCCAAGGGCGTCAAGTACGCGGGCGAGGTCATCCGCCGCAAGGTCGGAAAGGCTGGTAAGTAGCCATGGCATACGGCGTGAAGATCGCCAAGGGCGACGCGTACAAGCGCGCTGCCCGCAAGCGGCGCCACATCCGCGTCCGCAAGCACGTCTCCGGTTCGCCGGAGCGTCCCCGCCTCGTCGTGACGCGTTCCAACCGTCACATCGTGGCCCAGGTCATCGACGACATCGCGGGCCACACGCTCGCGTCGGCGTCGACCCTGGACGTCTCCATCCGTGGTGGCGAGGGTGACAAGAGCGCTCAGGCCCAGCAGGTCGGCGCCCTGGTCGCCGAGCGCGCCAAGGCCGCAGGCGTCGAGGCCGTCGTGTTTGACCGCGGTGGTAACCAGTACGCCGGGCGGATTGCCGCTCTGGCTGACGCCGCCCGTGAAGCCGGGCTGAAGTTCTAAGCCCCGGTTCCTACGCACAGCGGACGTAACAGAGAGAGGTAATTCCAATGGCTGGACCCCAGCGCCGCGGAAGCGGTGCCGGTGGCGGCGAGCGGCGGGACCGGAAGGGCCGTGACGGTGGCCCCAGCGCCGCCGAGAAGACCGCGTACGTTGAGCGCGTTGTCGCGATCAACCGCGTCGCCAAGGTTGTGAAGGGTGGTCGTCGCTTCAGCTTCACCGCGCTGGTCGTGGTGGGCGATGGTGACGGCACCGTCGGTGTCGGTTACGGCAAGGCCAAGGAAGTTCCCGCGGCCATCGCCAAGGGTGTCGAGGAAGCGAAGAAGTCCTTCTTCAAGGTTCCGCGCATCCAGGGCACGATTCCTCACCCGATCACGGGCGAGAAGGCTGCGGGCGTCGTCCTGCTCAAGCCTGCTTCCCCGGGTACCGGCGTTATCGCCGGTGGTCCGGTGCGTGCCGTGCTCGAGTGCGCCGGCGTCCACGACATCCTGTCGAAGTCGCTCGGTTCTTCCAACGCGATCAACATCGTGCACGCGACCGTGGCGGCCCTCCAGGGCCTGCAGCGTCCCGAGGAGATCGCGGCCCGCCGCGGTCTGCCCCTCGAGGACGTCGCCCCCGCGGCTCTGCTTCGTGCCCGTGCCGGGGCTGGTGCGTAATGGCCAGCCTCAAGATCACGCAGACGAAGTCGTACATCGGCAGCAAGCAGAACCACCGCGACACCCTGCGTTCGCTCGGGCTCAAGCGCCTGCACGACGTGGTTGTCAAGGAGGACCGCCCCGAGTTCCGCGGAATGGTTCACACCGTCCGCCACCTCGTGACGGTTGAGGAGGTTGACTGACATGGCGGAGAACAGCCCGCTGAAGGCCCACAACCTCCGGCCTGCCCCGGGCGCCAAGACCGCCAAGACCCGTGTGGGTCGTGGTGAGGCGTCCAAGGGTAAGACCGCAGGTCGTGGTACCAAGGGAACGAAGGCTCGTTACCAGGTTCCGCAGCGCTTCGAGGGTGGCCAGATGCCCCTCCACATGCGCCTGCCGAAGCTCAAGGGCTTCAAGAACCCGTTCCGCACGGAGTACCAGGTCGTGAACCTGGACAAGCTCGCGACGCTCTACCCCGAGGGTGGAGAGGTCACGGTGGCCGACCTGGTCGCCAAGGGTGCCGTGCGCAACAACCACCTCGTCAAGGTCCTCGGACAGGGCGAGATCTCCGTGGCGCTGCAGGTTTCGGTTGACGCCGTCTCCGGCTCCGCCAAGGAGAAGATTGCCGCCGCCGGCGGCACCGTCACCGAGCTCGTCTGAGACAACTCGGACAACTCGATGTACTGAACACCCGACCGGGGATGCCTCTTCAAGAGGCATCCCCGGTTGGTCGTTCCTAGGGGGGCATGGTCGCCGGTAAGGTGGCGTTCGTTGTGTGTGCTATCCCCTCGGGCACTCGCCCTGGGACACTTTGACTTTTCTGTATCCGTCGAACCTCAAGACCGTCACCTCTACGCATAGCGCGGGGGTCGCAGGAGGCACCGTGCTCACCGCGTTCGCCCGGGCGTTCAAGACGCCCGACCTGCGCAAGAAGCTGCTCTTCACGCTCGGCATCATCGTTCTCTATCGGCTCGGGGCACACATCCCCGTACCGGGAGTGAGTTACGAGAACGTCCAGACCTGTATCGACCAGGCCAGCAAGGGCAACAACAGCCTCTTCGGTCTGGTCAACATGTTCAGCGGTGGTGCACTGCTGCAGATCACGATCTTCGCGCTCGGCATCATGCCGTACATCACGGCCAGCATCATTCTTCAGCTGCTGACCGTGGTCATCCCCCGACTGGAGGCCCTCAAGAAGGAGGGACAGTCCGGGCAGACCAAGATCACCCAGTACACGCGTTACCTCACGGTCGCGCTGGCCATCCTCCAGGGCACCGGCCTGGTGGCGACCGCCCGCAGCGGCGCGCTCTTCAGCAGCTGCTCGGTGGGCGACCAGATCGTCCCCAACCAGTCGATCTTCACCACGATCGTCATGGTCGTCACGATGACGGCCGGCACCGCCTGTGTCATGTGGCTCGGTGAGCTCATCACCGACCGCGGCATCGGCAACGGCATGTCGATCCTGATGTTCATCTCGATCGCCGCCAGCTTCCCGAGCGCCCTGTGGGCCATCAAGGAGAGCGGCAAGCTCGCCGACGGCTGGATCGAGTTCGGCACCGTCATCCTCATCGGCATGGTGATGGTCGGCCTCGTCGTCTTCGTCGAGCAGGCCCAGCGCCGCATCCCGGTGCAGTACGCGAAGCGCATGATCGGGCGCCGTTCCTACGGCGGTACGTCCACGTACATCCCGCTCAAGGTGAACCAGGCGGGCGTCATCCCCGTCATCTTCGCCTCGTCGCTCCTCTACATCCCGGCCCTGATCGTCCAGTTCTCCAACTCCAACGCGGGCTGGGCGAACTGGATCAAGGACCACTTCGTCAAGGGCGACCACCCGTACTACATCGCGTCCTACTTCCTCCTGATCGTCTTCTTCGCGTTCTTCTACGTGGCGATCTCGTTCAACCCCGAAGAAGTAGCCGACAACATGAAGAAGTATGGTGGGTTCATCCCGGGTATCCGGGCAGGTCGACCTACAGCCGAGTACCTGAGCTACGTGCTCAACAGGATCACTTGGCCGGGCTCGCTGTACCTGGGCCTGATCGCTCTGGTGCCGACGATGGCGTTGGCAGGCTTCGGCGGTGCGAACCAGAACTTCCCGTTCGGCGGGACGAGCATCCTCATCATCGTGGGTGTGGGTCTGGAAACCGTGAAGCAGATCGAGAGTCAGCTCCAGCAGCGCAATTACGAAGGGTTCCTCCGCTGATGCGAATCGTCCTCGTCGGGCCTCCTGGTGCCGGCAAGGGAACGCAGGCCGCGTACCTTGCCAAGAACCTGTCGATTCCGCACATCTCCACGGGCGACCTCTTCCGCGCCAACATCAGCCAGGGCACCGACCTTGGCAAGCAGGCCCGGTCCTACATGGACAAGGGTCAGCTGGTGCCGGACGAGGTGACCATCGCGATGGCCAAGGACCGCATGTCCCAGCCGGACGCGGTGGGCGGCTTCCTCCTCGATGGCTTCCCGCGCAACGTCGGCCAGGCCGAGGCGCTGGACGAGATGCTCAAGAGCGAGGGCCTCTCCCTCGACGCGGTACTCGACCTTGAGGTCCCCGAGGACGAGGTCGTCAAGCGGATCGCGGGCCGCCGCATCTGCCGCAACGACAGCTCGCACGTCTTCCACGTCGTGTACAACCAGCCGAAGACCGAGGGCGTCTGCGACGCCTGCGGCGGCGAGCTGTACCAGCGGGACGACGACACCGAGGAGACGGTCCGCACGCGTCTCGAGGTCTACCACTCGCAGACCGAGCCGATCATCGACTACTACCGCGAGCAGGGACTGGTCGTGACCGTCCCCGCCCTCGGCAAGGTGGCCGAAGTGACCGAGCGGGCCATGGCGGCGCTCAAGTCCGACGAGGGCTGAGCACCACCCACGCAGTACCTTCCACAGCCGGCCGCGGTGCCCCAGGGCGCCGCGGCCGGCTGTTTGTCGCCGTATCGTGGAATGACGGTTCAGCCCCCGTTCCCCGCGACGGCCCCGTCCCCCAGACGCAGACGCAGAGAGGCGCCCAGCAATGGTGCAGATCAAGACCCCGGAGCAGATCGCCAAGATGCGTGAGGCGGGCCTCGTGGTCGCCGCCATTCACGCCGCCACCCGTGAGGCCGCCGTACCGGGAGCCTCCACCCATGATCTGGACCAGGTCGCACGCAAGGTGATCGCCGACCACGGGGCGAAGTCGAACTTCCTCGGGTACGGCGGGTTCCCCGCGACCATCTGCACCTCGGTGAACGAGGTCGTCGTCCACGGCATCCCGGACGAGAAGACCGTCCTCAAGGACGGCGACATCATCTCCATCGACTGCGGCGCGATCGTGGACGGCTGGCACGGCGACGCCGCGTACACCGCCTTCGTGGGCACCGGACACGCTCCGGAGCTGATCGAGCTCTCCCGGGTGACCGAGGAGTCGATGTGGGCCGGTATCGCCGCGATGAAGGTGAACAACCGCCTGGTCGACATCTCCAAGGCCATCGAGGGCTACATCCGCCGCCAGCCCCGTCCGGCCACCGGCAAGTACGGGATCATCGAGGACTACGGCGGCCACGGCATCGGCACCGAGATGCACATGGACCCGCACCTGCTGAACTACGTCTCCCGCAAGCGCGGCAAGGGCATCAAGCTGGTCCCCGGCGTCTGCCTGGCGATCGAGCCGATGGTCTCGCTCGGCACCGCGCAGACGAAGGTGCTCAGCGACGACTGGACCGTGCTCACCACCGACGGCAGCTGGTCCTCGCACTGGGAGCACTCCATCGCGCTGACCGAGCAGGGCCCGCTGGTGCTGACCGCCCCCGACGGTGGCCGGGAGAAGCTCGCCCAGTACGGCGTCGAGGCCGCCCCGGACCCGCTGGCCTGAGCGCCGGCCGATCCCCTCGCCCGTTCGGGCATAAGGATCACGGCCGGTGGGCAAACTTGACGGATTCGTCTTTTGGGGTCCGCTGACGTAGACTGACTCGTCGGCTCTCGTGCATCCGTGTGTCCACTTGGTGGCCACAGGGCAGAGCGGGAGTCGATCAAGGTAGCCGATTCGAAAGGCGAAGCGTGGCCAAGAAGCAAGGTGCCATCGAAATCGAGGGCACCGTGATCGAGTCCCTCCCGAACGCAATGTTCCGGGTGGAGCTCCAGAACGGTCACAAGGTCCTCGCGCACATCAGCGGCAAGATGCGGATGCACTACATCCGTATCCTCCCCGATGACCGGGTCGTGGTGGAGCTCTCTCCGTACGACCTGACGCGTGGCCGGATCGTCTACCGGTACAAGTAGATCTTGCCCCCACCCCGCTTCCGCGTGGTGATGGCACTGACCCGGAGAACCTGACATCCCATGAAGGTCAAGCCGAGCGTCAAGAAGATCTGCGACAAGTGCAAGGTGATCCGCCGTCACGGTCGGGTCATGGTCATCTGCGAAAACCTGCGCCACAAGCAGCGCCAGGGCTGACGCACGACCCCCTGCATCTCGCAGTTCTTCGCGCGACGCACGTAATACGTACATACGCAGTGCCCGTCCAAGCCACGGCTGACGACACCTCCGGCGGGGGCCGGGGACCCGGGCGTACCACCGTCTGTCATCGACGGTCGGCGGTCGGGAGCGGCACTGTGGAAGACCCCCGATATGACAACTGGAGCCATTGAATGGCACGCGTTTCAGGTGTTGACATCCCGCGCGAAAAGCGCGTGGAGGTTGCCCTCACCTACGTCTTCGGCATCGGGCGCACCCGGTCCAAGGAGATCCTCGCCGCGACCGGCGTGAACCCGAACACCCGCGTTCGTGACCTGGCCGAAGAGGACCTCGTCAAGATCCGCGAGTTCGTCGACGCCAACCTGCGCACCGAGGGTGACCTGCGCCGCGAGATCCAGGGCGACATCCGCCGCAAGATCGAGATCGGCTGCTACCAGGGCATTCGCCACCGTCGTGGCCTGCCGGTGCACGGTCAGCGCACCAGCACGAACGCGCGTACCCGCAAGGGCCCGCGTCGCGCCATCGCCGGTAAGAAGAAGCCGGGCAAGAAGTAGTCCTCAGCGGACGCACTGCGAGGTCCGGACTTCCGGCCGAGCAGCAACCAGCGGTCTTCGCTGTAGGACCGATCACCTCCCCTCTCCATCTGGAGTAAGACATGCCCCCCAAGGGTCGTCAGGGCGCAGCCAAGAAGGTGCGTCGCAAGGAAAAGAAGAACGTCGCTCACGGCCACGCGCACATCAAGAGCACGTTCAACAACACCATCGTCTCGATCACGGACCCCTCGGGCAACGTGATCTCCTGGGCCTCCGCCGGCCACGTCGGCTTCAAGGGCTCGCGCAAGTCCACCCCCTTCGCCGCGCAGATGGCCGCCGAGTCGGCCGCCCGCCGCGCGCAGGAGCACGGCATGCGCAAGGTTGACGTCTTCGTCAAGGGTCCGGGCTCCGGCCGCGAGACCGCGATCCGCTCCCTCCAGGCCACGGGCCTCGAGGTCGGTTCGATCCAGGACGTCACCCCGACGCCGCACAACGGCTGCCGTCCGCCGAAGCGTCGCCGCGTCTGACGCATGACGGCCGGTGACGGCCGTCTGTGTTCACGCACACCTGTGGGACCGGGCGGTACCTCCCTTCGGGGGCGTACCGCCCGTACCCTTGTTGTATCTGTCGGGCATCAAATAGTGGGTGCCCACGACTGAAGGAATCAGCATGCTGATCGCTCAGCGCCCGTCACTGACCGAAGAGGTCGTCGACGAGTTCCGCTCCCGGTTCGTCATCGAGCCGCTGGAGCCCGGTTTCGGTTACACCCTCGGCAACTCCCTGCGCCGTACCCTCCTCTCCTCGATCCCCGGTGCCGCTGTCACCAGCATCCGGATCGACGGTGTCCTGCACGAGTTCACCACCGTGCCGGGCGTCAAGGAGGACGTGACCGACCTCATCCTCAACATCAAGCAGCTGGTCGTCTCCTCGGAGCACGACGAGCCGGTCGTGATGTACCTGCGCAAGCAGGGTCCCGGCCTGGTCACCGCTGCCGACATCGCGCCGCCGGCCGGCGTCGAGGTCCACAACCCGGACCTCGTCCTCGCCACGCTGAACGGCAAGGGCAAGCTGGAGATGGAGCTGACCGTCGAGCGCGGTCGCGGCTACGTCTCCGCCGTCCAGAACAAGCAGGCGGGCCAGGAGATCGGCCGTATCCCGGTCGACTCCATCTACTCGCCGGTGCTCAAGGTCACGTACAAGGTCGAGGCGACCCGTGTCGAGCAGCGCACCGACTTCGACAAGCTGATCGTCGACGTCGAGACCAAGCAGGCCATGCGCCCGCGCGACGCCATGGCGTCCGCCGGTAAGACCCTGGTCGAGCTGTTCGGTCTGGCGCGCGAGCTCAACATCGACGCCGAGGGCATCGACATGGGCCCGTCGCCCACGGACGCCGCGCTCGCCGCCGATCTGGCGCTGCCGATCGAGGAGCTGGAGCTCACGGTCCGCTCGTACAACTGCCTCAAGCGCGAGGGCATCCACTCCGTGGGTGAGCTCGTGGCGCGTTCCGAGGCCGACCTGCTCGACATCCGCAACTTCGGTGCGAAGTCGATCGACGAGGTCAAGGCGAAGCTGGCCGGCATGGGCCTGGCCCTCAAGGACAGCCCGCCCGGATTCGACCCGACCGCCGCCGCCGACGCCTTCGGCGCCGACGACGACGCGGACGCGGGCTTCGTCGAGACCGAGCAGTACTAGAAACACCCCCCCGGACGGGCCGACACCGACGCATCGGCGTCGGCCCGTCCGTGAGGACCCCCGGTCCTCGAACCACGGACTTCCGCGGAGCGACCGCTTCACGGGAACTGACACCGGTACCTGATACGGCCGGTGCAGCACACAAGGAGAAACACCATGCCGCGTCCCGCCAAGGGTGCACGTCTGGGCGGCAGCGCCGCGCACGAGCGTCTGCTGCTCGCGAACCTCGCGAAGTCGCTGTTCGAGCACGGCCGCATCACGACGACCGAGGCCAAGGCCCGTCGTCTGCGCCCCGTCGCCGAGCGTCTCGTCACGAAGGCGAAGAAGGGCGACATCCACAACCGTCGCCTGGTGCTCCAGACGATCACGGACAAGAGCATCGTCCACACGCTCTTCACCGAGATCGCCCCCCGGTACGAGAACCGCCCCGGTGGTTACACCCGTATCACCAAGATCGGCAACCGTCGTGGCGACAACGCCCCGATGGCCGTCATCGAGCTCGTCGAGGCCCTGACCGTGGCCCAGCAGGCCACCGGTGAGGCCGAGGCCGCCACCAAGCGTGCGGTCAAGGAGGACGCGGCCAAGGCCGAGTCCGTCGAGGACGCCAAGCCGGCCGAGGCCGACGCGGAGTCCAAGGACGCCTGAGCGTTCTGACACCACTGTTCGGGCCCGCATCACCCTTCGGGGCGGTGCGGGCCCGTTCCGTTTCTGCGGCTTCCGCAGTTTCTGTGGTTTCTGTGGTTTCTGTGATTTCTGGGATTGAGAGGACGCACGGGTGAGCGACGAGCCAGAGCCCGGTTCCGTACGCGTACGGCTGGACCTGTCCTACGACGGCAAGGACTTCTCCGGCTGGGCGAAGCAGACCTCCCGGCGGACGGTGCAGGGGGAGATCGAGGACGCGCTGCGCACCGTGACCCGCTCCTCGCGCACGTACGACCTGACCGTGGCGGGGCGTACGGATGCCGGGGTGCACGCCCGGGGGCAGGTCGCGCACGTCGATCTGCCGGCCGAGGTGTGGGAGGAGCACCGGGAGAAGCTGCTGCGCCGCATGGCGGGGCGGCTGCCGCTGGACGTACGGATCTGGCGGGCGGCCGAGGCCCCGGCGGGGTTCAACGCCCGCTTCTCCGCGATGCACCGGCGGTACGCCTACCGGGTGGCCGACCGGCCCGGCGGGGTCGACCCGCTGACGCGCGGTCATGTGCTGTGGCACGACCGGCCGTTGGACGTCGACGCGATGAACGAGGCGGCCGCGCCGATGGTCGGCGAGCACGACTTCGCGGCGTACTGCAAGAAGCGTGAGGGGGCGACGACCATCCGCACGCTGCAGAAGCTGAGTTGGGTGCGGGACGAGGAGTCCGGCGTCCTCACCGCGACCGTGCAGGCCGACGCCTTCTGCCACAACATGGTGCGCGCGCTGATCGGTGCCGCCCTGTTCGTGGGCGACGGGCGGCGCCCCGCGCCCTGGCCCGCCGAGGTGCTGGCGGCCAGGGTGCGGGACCCCGGTGTCCACGTGGTGAAGCCGCACGGGCTCACCCTGGAGGAAGTGGCCTACCCCGCCGACGAGTTGCTGGCCGCCCGGGCCCAGGAGGCCCGTAACGTGCGGTCGTTGCCCGACGGCAGCGTGGACCCGGACGGCTTCGGCTGCTGCTGAGGCGGCCCGACGCCCGTGCCCCGGCGGCTACTTGCCCTTGAGGGCCTTGGCGACCCGGCGCAGCAGCCCCTGCTTGGGCGGGGCCGGTGCGGGCTCCGGTGTCTCCACCCGGAGCGAGAGGTCCCGGTGCGGCCTGGTCCAGTACGGGGTGATGGTGCGGGCCGGGTCGGCCGGGTGCGGGGCCGCGGTGAGCTCCTCGGAGACCTCGGCCGTCCGGTCCCGGCCGAGCCGGGCCGTCTTCGTCCAGCCGAGCGCGGTGAGCCGGACGTAGAGGTCCCAGGGGCCGTCGTCGAGCGCGGAGCCGCCGGCCGCGGAGGACGGGTCCAGCTCGGCCGTCCCGGCGACCGTCAGGCCGCCGTCCAGGGTGCGTCGCACCTCGGATTCGGTGGCCAGCCGGTATTCGGCACCGGTCTCGCGCTCCCGCAGCACCAGCACGGCGGTGGCCTTCTCCGGGACGGCGCCGCCCGTCAGCGACTCCTGGGCGAACCGGTCCAGCACGGTCTGCGGCAGTCCGGCCGGGGCCAGGGTGTGGCGCCCCTCTTCGTCGGTGACCACGCCCACCGGGCCCTCGGCCGCGCGCGGGGTGCCGGTGAACGACAGCCGGAAGACCCCGTCCTCCCGCCGCTCGAAACCGGTCAGCGAGGGCTCGCAGGCGAGGGAGCGGTCCCAGCGGGCGAGCCGGACCACGTCCTCGGGCCGGTCGTCCTCGATCAGGCCGACGGTGACCCGGCGGGCCAGGGGGAGCCCGGCGACGGCGCCGGCCGACGCGACTCCCGCGAGGGCGGCCCGGACGTCGCGCACCAGGGAGATGCGGTCCTCCTCCTCCATCTCCAGGAACGCCTTGCCGCTGATCCGGTCCAGCACCTCGACGCGCAGCCAGCGGCGGTGCAGCCGGTCGCGGGCCGGGCCCGGCTCGGAGACGCTGTCGGTGGTCTTCATCAGCCGGGCGACCGCCGCGTAGAAGTCGGCGGGCGACGGCGCCGGGGTGTTCCGCTTCGGGCCGTAGTGGTAGCAGACGTAGGAGCCCAGCACCGAGGCGTGCACGGCCCGCAGATACGCCTCCGCGGCGAAGGCCTGGTCCGCCAGCGGCAGGTCCTCGGCGGAGAACCGCAGGGCGTGCCGGAGCAGGAACGCGCGGTCGTACAGCTTGTTGACCGTGAGGCTGTCGGCCAGCGGGTCCTTGGCGAGACTGGCCCGAGGCCGGTCGCGGACGAACAGCTCCTTGGGCAGGGAGCGGTCCTTGCCCGCGAGCTTCCCGACCACGATGTCGGTGTCGTTGGCCATGCCGTACGCGTACATCCGCTCCAGCGCCTCCGGGGCGAGGCGGTCGCCCGGCTCCACGAAGAGGACGTAGTCGCCGCGCGCGGCGTCGATCCCGGCGTTGCGGGGCTCGGTACCGGCCTCCGGGCGCACCTCGCCCTCGCCGTCCCCGACGCGGACCGTCTCGAACTCCTCCCGCGGGAGGCTCTGCGCGTCCAGCGAGGCGAGCGTCTCGCGCAGCGCCTCCGCGGTGGCCCCGGCGGTCGGCACGACGACGCTGACCTTCGGCCCGCGGGGGCGCGGGGCATCCGTGGTGGGGACGACCGTGAGAGCGAGCCCGGTACCGGTGCCCATGGCGTCGGCGACGACCGCGGGTCCGGCGCGGTGCCCGGCCAGGACCTCCCCGGCAGGCAGCGCGGACGCCTCGGCACCGGCGTTGCCGAGCGGCACCGTACGGTCGAACCCGGCTCCCATCACCCGGATCCGCACGTCCCAGGTGCCGGCGGCGAGCGGGCTGCCGCCCGCGCCGCGCACCGGGTCGAGCGAGGCGGTCCCCGTCAGCACCGGCCGTACCAGCACGGTGCCGTCCGCGTCCGTCTCCTCCTCCAGGGTGAGCCGGACGGTGGCGAGGGCGGGCCACAGGTGCGCGGTCTCCGAGTGCCGGAGCAGGACGTCCACCCGGAACGACTTCAGCTCGTCGGTCACGTCGACCGGCTCGTCGAGGACGCCGTCGGTGAGCGCCGGAGCGAGGACGTACCGGTCGCCCCGGCGGGCCAGCAGCAGCCCCGGGCCGTCCTCCCGCTCGGCGAAGCGGGCGGTGAAGGAGACCTTCAGCCGGTCGCGGTCCCAGCGCGCCTCCCCGACCGTGGTGAGCGCGGTCAGATCGGTCTGCCGCCGGGTGTACTCGGTCAGCTCGGCGGGCCTGTTCGCCCGCAGCAGGTCCGAGCGGACCCGCTGGTTGGCGGCGAGGGAGGCGTGCATCCCGTCGGTGACGAAGGTGTCGGCCAGCTCCCGTACCGCCTCGAAGGGGTCGGCGTCGAAGTGCGGGTCGATGACCGCCCCGCGCGCCGGAACGCCCAGTCGGCCGAGCATCTCGCCCCGGTAGAAGCGCCGCAGCAGCCGGTCGCGGTCCGGGCCGGGCTCGGTGCCGTCGGCCACCGTGGCCATGATCTCGCGGAGGTTGGCGTAGTACCGGCGCGGGTCCATCGCCCGGGTACCGGCGTTCGCCGCGTCGTCGCGCGCCCAGTACGTGTAGCAGACGTAGTCGCCCAGCACCGAGACGACCTCGGCCTTGAGGTACGAACGGACCAGGAAGAGCTGGTCCTCCAGGATCCACGGGCCCTCGGGGTGCACGATGCCGTGCTCGCGCAGGAACGCGGTGCGGAACATCTTGTGCGGGGTGAGGCTGTCGATCAGCGAGGCCGTGCGCACGGTGCACTTCTCGCGAGTGGTGCTCATCAGGCCGTACGGCACGCCCCGGCTGGTGAAGTTGCTGGCCACCTTGCCGATGACGATGTCCGAGCCGTTGCGGACCGCCATCGCGTGCAGGCGCTCCAGCGCCTCGGGGGCCATCAGGTCGTCGTGGTCCACGAACTGGACGTACTCACCGCGCGCCTGCTCGACCCCGATGTTCCGCGGCCTGCCCGGCCACCCCGAGTTGGGGATGGAGGTGGTACGGAAATGGGCGTGCTCGGCGGCGAGTTCCGCCAGCCGGGCCGGGGTGTCGTCGGTGGAGCCGTCGTCGACGAACAGCACCTCGAACTCGTCGGCCGACAGCGTCTGGTCCAGCATCGACCGGACCAGCGGCTCGATGTGGCTTCCCGAGTTGTACGTCGGGACAACCACCGTCACCTTGACTGCCACAGCCCACTCCAGATTCGTCGCCGCCCCCGGTCCCGGGCGGATGAACCGAACCTTATACAGGCGTGACTTGGAGGTGTCTCGGTACGGCCCAACCGCGTGGGGCGGGAGCCGCCGGGCCGACGGTCCGGGCGGATCAGACGGCGGGTGCCGCGGCCGCGGAGGCCGCCGCCGACGCCTGGACCTCGCCCCGGTGCCGGATTTGGTGGAAGGTGAAGTTGGTCAGGTCGTCGCCCGCCGTGAACACGGCCTTGTCGTCCTTGGTGACGTTCCTGCTGTTCGTGAAGCCGCCCACCGAGAAGTACGCGTACCGGCCGTAGGAGTTGGCCGTACGGCGGCAGATCACCCCGGCCCGGCAGAAGACCGGCACACCGCCGCCGCTGAGCGAGGCGATCCCGTCCGAGGACTCCTCGACGGCCTTCTTCGCCTGCGCCTCCGTACCGAACACCGCGACGCCGACCGTGACCGCGACGCCGTCCCTGGTGTAGGTGGCGCGGATCAGCTGGTCGCAGCCGTTCCTGGTGAGCACCGCGCCCAGCGCGCCCTGGGTGCCCGCGGCGCACTTCGTGGTGCGGGCCGTCGGGCCCTTGAGGTGGACGCGGTCGCCGGAGGTGAGCTTCTTGCCCGGGAAGAAGCCGTCCACCGTGATCGGCTGCTTGTCCCTCTTCTCGTCCGTGATGAAGTCCATCGGGTCCGGCGGGGGAGCCGGGGCAACCGACGAGAAGGACGGAGCCGGCTCCGCGGACTCCGGCGGCAAATCCGCGGGACCCGGCAGCGCGCTCGCGCTCGGACCGGCCTCCGGATCACCCTTGCCGGCCGACACCACCGCCGTCGCCACGATCGCCGCGACGGCCGCCGTGGCGAGCACACCGCCCCCGATCAGCAGCCACTTCCGGCGCCGGCTCTTCGCCGCGGACTCCTCGGCCAGCGCAGCCCAGTCCGGAGTCTGACTGCCCCCGGGCCCCCAGGAGGGCCCCCCATGCCCAAAGCTCATGGGGCGCATCCTAGAGGTTTTCGGAGAGTGAGCGGCCCGGGTTGCGGGCCTCTCCGGGAATCCGGTTGGGTCACAGCGCCCGCGCACCCGACAATGCGGGTATGGGACATCTCGAAGCGGGCCACCTGGAGTACTACCTACCGGACGGGCGGGTGCTGCTCGGCGACGCTTCCTTCCGGGTCGCCGACGGTGCCGTGGTGGCCCTCGTCGGTGCCAACGGCGCGGGCAAGACGACACTGCTGCGCCTCCTCTCCGGCGAGCTCCAGCCGCACGGCGGCACGGTCTCGGTGAGCGGCGGGCTCGGCGTGATGGGCCAGTTCGTCGGTTCCGTACGCGACGGACAGACCGTCCGCGACCTGCTGGTCTCCGTGGCACAGCCGCAGATCAAGGTCGCCGCGGCGGCCGTGGACGCCGCCGAGGAACTGATCCTCACCGTCGACGACGAGGCCGCGCAGATGACGTACGCGCAGGCCCTCAGCGACTGGGCGGAGGTGCGCGGCTACGAGGCGGAGACCCTCTGGGACATGTGCACCATGGCCGCGCTCGGCGTCCCGTACGAGAAGGCGCAGTACCGCGAGGCGCGCACCCTCAGCGGCGGCGAGCAGAAGCGCCTGGTCCTCGAAGCGCTGCTGCGCGGACCCGACGAGGTGCTGCTCCTCGACGAGCCGGACAACTACCTCGACGTCCCCGGCAAGCGCTGGCTGGAGGAGAAGCTCAAGGAGACCCGCAAGACGGTCCTCTTCGTCTCCCACGACCGCGAGCTGCTCTCCCGGGCCGCCGAGAAGATCGTCAGCGTCGAGCCCGGCGCGAGCGGCAGCGACGTCTGGGTGCACGGCGGCGGCTTCGACACCTACCACCAGGCCCGCAAGGACCGGTTCGCCCGCTTCGAGGAGCTGCTGCGCCGCTGGCAGGAGGAGCACGCCCGGCTGCGCGCCCTCACCCTGCGGCTGCGGCAGCAGGCGGCCATCAGCCCCGACATGGCCAACCGCTACCACGCCATGCAGACCCGCTTCAAGAAGTTCGAGGACGTCGGACCGCCCCCCGAGCCGCCCCGCGAGCAGGACATCCGGATGCGGCTGCGCGGCGGACGCACCGGCGTACGGGCGGTGACCTGCACCGCGCTGGAGCTCACCGGCCTGATGAAGCCGTTCGACCTGGAGATCTACTACGGCGAGCGGGTCGCCGTCCTCGGCTCCAACGGCTCCGGGAAGTCCCACTTCCTGCGGCTGCTCGCCGGGGAGCCGGTCGCGCACACCGGCGAGTTCAAGCTCGGCGCCCGGGTCGTCGCCGGCCACTTCGCGCAGACCCACGCCCACCCGGAACTGCTCGGCAAGACCCTGGTGGAGATCCTCTGGAGCGAGCAGGCCAAGGACCGGGGCGCCGCCATGGGCGTACTGCGCCGGTACGAGCTGGAGCGCCAGGGCGACCAGCCCTTCGAGAAGCTCTCCGGCGGACAGCAGGCCCGCTTCCAGATCCTCCTGCTGGAGCTGTCCGGCACCACCGCGCTGCTGCTGGACGAACCCACGGACAACCTGGACCTGGAGTCGGCGGAGGCCCTCCAGGACGGCCTTGAGGCGTACGACGGGACCGTGATGGCCGTCACGCACGACCGCTGGTTCGCGAAGTCCTTCGACCGCTACCTCGTCTTCGGTTCGGACGGCGTGGTGCGCGAGACGACCGAGCCGGTGTGGGACGAGCGACGGGTCGAGCGGGCGCGGTAGGCGCCCGGCGCTTTCCCGGGGGCCGTCGCCGGGCCCTGTCGGCGGCGTCGCCGATCTTCCGTCGGGCCCTCGTCGGGGGCGTCGTCGGGGGCGTCTTCGATCTTCCGCCGGGCCCCGTCGGGGGCGTCGTCGATCTTCCGTCGGGCCCCGTCCGCCCCGTAATCAGGGGGTTCGACGGGGCCGGTCGGGGGCCATTTTGACCCGTGCGGGGGCCCCCGGGTATTCTCGTGGTTTGTTATGCGTATTGGCTTGGTCGTTCTCACGCGAGGGGCCCTTACGCCGGTCCACCGGGCCGATGACCAGCGGCAGGCACTCGGGTTGCGTCCCCGCAGCGCCGCCAAGGCTGGTGGAATCGTCCGGGTGGCCTTGTCAGGACTCCACTCACTGAAGAAGCGAAGGCTACGACCGTGCGTACGTACAGCCCCAAGCCCGGAGATGTGACGCGCCAGTGGCACGTCATCGACGCTCAGGACATCGTCCTGGGTCGTCTGGCCACCACGGCCGCGAACCTCCTCCGAGGCAAGCACAAGGCGATCTATGCCCCCCACATGGACATGGGCGACTTCGTCATCATCATCAACGCCGACAAGGTTCACCTGTCCGGCAACAAGAAGACCCAGAAGATGGCGTACCGCCACTCCGGCTTCCCGGGTGGTCTCCGCTCGGTCCGCTACGACGAGCTGCTCTCCAAGAACCCGGAGAAGGCCGTCGAGAAGGCCATCAAGGGCATGATCCCCAAGAACACCCTGGGTCGGCAGATGCTGTCGAAGCTCAAGGTCTACGCGGGCGACCAGCACCCGCACGCTGCGCAGCAGCCGGTCCCGTTCGAGATCACCCAGGTCGCGCAGTAGTTCCGGCCTCCCCCTAAGACCATAAGAAAGATCTGAGGAGAATCGTGGCCGAGACCACTGTTGAGACCGTCGAGGGCACCGAGGGCGAGGAGACCTTCGCCGAGGTGACCACCTTCGAGTCCGAGGTCCCCGTCGAGGGTGAGTACACCTCCGAGTCGCTCGCCGGCCGCTTCGGCGACCCGCAGCCCGCCGCCGGCCTTGGCCGTCGCAAGAACGCCATCGCCCGCGTCCGGATCGTTCCGGGCACCGGCAAGTGGAAGATCAACGGTCGCACCCTTGAGGACTACTTCCCCAACAAGGTGCACCAGCAGGAAGTCAACGAGCCCTTCAAGGTGCTCGAGCTCGACAACCGCTACGACGTCATCGCCCGCATCTCGGGTGGCGGCGTCTCGGGTCAGGCCGGCGCCCTGCGCCTCGGCGTTGCCCGTGCGCTGAACGAGGCTGACGTGGACAACAACCGCGCCACGCTGAAGAAGGCCGGCTTCCTCTCCCGCGACGACCGTGCGGTCGAGCGCAAGAAGGCCGGTCTCAAGAAGGCCCGCAAGGCGCCCCAGTACAGCAAGCGCTAAATCCCGCCTGCTCGTCTGCTTCACACGTTCGCCCCGGCGGCACACACCGTGCTGTCGGGGCGTTCGTTTATCGCCTCTCACGGGCGTATAACGGCATAAGACGTTCATCGGCACATCCGGCCCTTCGTGCCTTCTGACGGGCGAAGTGTGGCGGTTGGGGCTCTTCTGTCGGTTGTTAATTGTTGTGCTTTTGCGGTTGTCGGAGCATTTCGGAGGACACCAGTGGGACGACTCTTCGGTACGGACGGCGTGCGCGGGGTCGCCAACGCGGATCTCACGGCCGAGCTGGCGCTCGGGCTGTCGGTCGCGGCGGCGCACGTACTCGCCGAGGCGGGCACCTTCGAGGGGCACCGCCCCACGGCCGTGGTCGGCCGCGATCCCCGGGCCTCCGGAGAGTTCCTCGAAGCCGCCGTGGTGGCGGGTCTCGCCAGCGCGGGCGTCGACGTCCTGCGGGTCGGTGTGCTGCCCACGCCGGCCGTGGCGTACCTCACCGGCGTGCTCGGCGCCGACATCGGCGTGATGCTCTCCGCCAGCCACAACGCCATGCCCGACAACGGCATCAAGTTCTTCGCGCGCGGCGGCCACAAGCTCGCCGACGAGCTGGAGGACCGCATCGAGACCGTCTACGACCAGCACCGCACCGGCGCGCCCTGGGCCCGCCCCACCGGCGCCGGCGTGGGCCGCGTCACCGACTACACCGAGGGCTTCGAGCGGTACGTCGCCCACCTCATCGGCGTCCTGCCGAACCGGCTCGACGGCCTCAAGGTGGTGCTCGACGAGGCGCACGGCGCCGCCGCCTACGTCTCCCCGGAGGCGTTCGCCCGGGCCGGCGCGGAGGTCGTCACGATCGGCGCCGACCCCGACGGCCTGAACATCAACGACGGCTGCGGCTCCACCCACCTCTCCCTCCTCCAGGCCGCCGTGGTCGAGCACGGCGCCGACTTCGGCATCGCCCACGACGGCGACGCCGACCGCTGCCTCGCCGTCGACGCCCAGGGCAACGAGATCGACGGCGACCAGATCCTCGCCGTCCTCGCCCTCGCGATGCGCGACGCCGGACAGCTGCGCGGCAACACCGTCGTCGGCACGGTCATGTCGAACCTCGGCTTCAAGATGGCCATGGAGCGCGAGGGCATCGAGCTCGTCCAGACCGCCGTCGGCGACCGGTACGTCCTGGAGTCCATGAAGGCCGAGGGGTACGCGCTCGGCGGCGAGCAGTCCGGCCACGTCATCGTGCTGGACCACGCCACGACCGGCGACGGCACCCTGACCGGCCTGATGCTGGCGGCCCGCGTCGCCGCCACCGGCCGCACCCTCGCCGAGCTCGCGGGCGTCATGCAGCGCCTGCCGCAGGTCCTCGTCAACGTCCCCGACGTCGACAAGTCGCGCGTCTCCACCTCCGCCGAACTGGCCGCCGCCGTCGCCGAGGCCGAGCGTGAACTCGGCGCAACCGGACGGGTGTTGCTCCGCAAGTCCGGCACCGAGCCGCTGGTACGCGTCATGGTGGAGGCCGCCGACTTCGGCCAGGCCCAGGCCATCGCGGGCCGGCTGGCCGACGTGGTGAAGTCGGCGCTGGGCTGAGGGTTCTGAAGGCGTGTCACCGCTGGGCGGCCCCATGAGGGGCCGCCCAGCGGTGTTTTCCGCGGCTCCTACAGCTTCCGCAGGGAGAGCCGCTGCACCTTGTGGTCCGGCCCCTTGCGCAGCACCAGCGTGGCGCGGCTGCGGGTGGGCGCCACGTTCTCCAGCAGGTTCGGCTTGTTGATGGTCCGCCAGGTGTTGCGCGCGTACTCCATGGCCTCCTCCTCGGAGACCTGGGTGTACTTCGTGAAGTACGAGGACGGGTCCTGGAACGCCGTCTCGCGGAGCTTGCGGAACCGGTTGAGGTACCAGCTCTCGATGTCCTCCGCGCGCGCGTCCACGTACACGCTGAAGTCGAAGTAGTCCGCGAGCCCCACCCTGGTCCGCCCGTCGCTGCCGGGCAGCGCCGGCTGGAGGACGTTCAGCCCCTCCACGATCAGGATGTCCGGGCGGCGCACGGTGAGCCGCTCGCCGGGCACGATGTCGTAGATCAGGTGCGAGTAGACGGGGGCGGTGACCTCCTCCTTCCCCGACTTGATGTCCGCGACGAACCGGGTCAGCGCCCGCCGGTCGTACGACTCCGGGAACCCCTTCCGCGAGGTCAGCCCCCGCGCCCGCAGCTCCTTCATCGGCAGCAGAAACCCGTCCGTGGTCACCAGCTCCACCCTGGGGTGCTCCGGCCACCGCGCCAGCAGCGCCTGGAGCAGCCGGGCGCTGGTCGACTTGCCGACCGCCACGCTCCCCGCGACCCCTATGACGAACGGGGTACCGCGCTGCGCCCCGTGGCCGTTGCCCGCGTCCCCGAGGAAGGTGTTCAGGGCGCCGCGCAGGCCCGAGGTGGCCTGCACGTACAGGTTGAGCAGCCGGGAGAGCGGGAGGTAGACCTCGCGGACCTCGTCGAGGTCGATGACGTCACCGAGCCCGCGCAGCCGCTCCACCTCCTCGGCGGTCAGCGGCAGCGGGGTCTTGTCGCGGAGGGCACTCCACTCGGCGCGCGAGAGGTCGACATAGGGCGTCGGCCCGTGCTCGGTGCGACGCTGGCTGCCACGGGGCGGCGATGTGATCACGTATTCATTGTTACGGGAGTTTGAACGGAGCGGGGGGTGGGGTCCCTCACGCGGGCGTGGGGTTGCGCGGGGCCGGGGCGCGCGGGGCGGGGTTGCGCGGTGCGGGCCTCGCCCGGACGCGGCTGCGGGCCCGCACCCGGGGTGGGGTGCGGGCCCGCAGAGGAGGCCGGCGGCATCCGCCGCTCAATCAAGTGCTGTGTTCATACTGCCGCACGAACATCGCGGTGCCTATCGATCACGTGGAGCCACGGATTGACGGGGGAGGCTTTCGGACGCGAACACCACGCCTGCTTGCACATTCTGCAACAGCTCTAAGCGCGGCAGGTGGCTCCGCTGAATCCGCCAGCGAACTACAGTGGGCTCTGGCCGCCTCCGTGGTGGCCGGCGAATATGCAGGCGACCGTACCGGTTCCCAGAAAAATTCCATAACTTGAATGCGGCGGGCCGCAATGTGGCCCGCCGCTAATCTGTTTCCGGCTCAGTGGTGGAGGATATCTTGCAGGTCACGATTGGCGGAGTTACATACGTCAGCCATGAGGCCCCTGCGTGGAGGGGCGAGAAGAACTATGTGGCCATGGTGGATCTGGCCCCGTTCGATCTTCGAGGGATGCTCGAGCAGGTTTGGCTTCGGGAGATCGGCGAAGAGGGCGGCTATGAGGTTTGCTGTATCCCCTTCCATGCCCACGGTCTGGCGCTGGGTGATGTGGTGGAGAAGGGCGAGTCGGAAACCGTTAGCCGGTTGATCAGGAAGTCGGGTCGTCGTGTCCTTCGGGTCCTCTTTGCTGAGCCGCGACCCTTGACGGACAGTCGATCTGCGCTGCGCATGGCCGTGGACTCCGCAGGGCTCCTGAGCGAGTGGAACGGTGATCGCTTTGTCGCGATTGATGTCCCAGACATCTCTGCGATGCAGCCGATCTTCGACTCTGTTCAGGGGGAAATCCAGAACGGAACGGCTCTCTGGGAGTGGGGTGACTCCAAGGAATTCAGGTCTGCCAACGGGCGGTGAGTGCTGGCGGTGAGTATCTGAACTCAAATTCACGTTCGCCTTGACGGCTTCACGATGAATAGTGGTGAGGCTGCCGCTTCTCCGGTCAGGCTATTCGGTGACGCCGTGAGTCAGAGGCAAGGAGATAACTGGTATACCACGCAGAGGGAGATGGTCATCCTGGAGTGTGCCCACCGAGTGGGAAATCTGGATGCCAGTAGGCTTACCTTTTACATGGGTGGTAATAAAGTCGCCGGTGATTTTCTCGTGGGATCTAAGTGTCTAGGATCCAGAAGCGGATTCCGTGGCCGCATGTCAGCGCCCATTTCGCATGTGGCACCATGCGGTGAGCTACCGTCAGCTGCTTCTTCGTGGCTTGCAGGAAGATCCGCGGAGTCGCATTGACGACCTTTTCTCAAATGTGCACTTCCCGCACATGCCTGCAAAATGCGAGCGGCTGGCGATCGGCGTCGATGTGGATTTCTCTCCGTCGTTCGGGGTGGGTCGGGTGTCGATGCAGCCGGGCGGGCCGGGCGAGATCCCGTGGTCGGTCGCGCAGATGCCGCAATCCACACCGAACCCGGAAGGCCTTCGCTCGTCCAAGATTCCCAAGCCGTGGAATCCGTCACCGACCTTCTTGGACAGAAAACCTGGTGGCACGGCGCCCTGCGGGCAGGCGCATGGATGGTGGCGGCGCTGAGCGGATCGGGACTCATGCTCTGGACGCCCATGCCGGGGGACGGGGTCAGGTCCGTCCCGCGTCGAATCTGGTCCGACTGGCCTCAACGGCCGGCCCGTGGTCCACGGCCCACTCCGCCAGCGCCACCGCCGGACCGATCAGGGTCCGCCCCCGGTCCGTGAGCTCGTACTCGACCCGGGGCGGTACCTCCGGGTAGGACGTCCGAGTCACCAGCCCGTCCCGCTCCAGGTTGCGCAGGGTGCGGGTGAGCATGCGCTGGGAGATGCCGGGGACGCGCTGCTGGAGTTCGCCGAAGCGGAGGCGTTCGCCGTCGAGGACGGCCACGACCAGCAGGGACCAGCGGTCGCCGATGCGGTCCAGGAGGCTTCGGATCGTCCGGCCGCCGTCGCCGCGGATAAGGCAGGAGCCGCGGTTCTTCGACATGGGCACCCGTCCTCTTCTCGTCTCACGCACACCGGTGTGCCTTTTGTACGCGGTTCCGTCCGCGCCCATCATGTGGGTCCGCACCGGTCTGCTCACCATCATGACGGAGGACGAGGATGGACATCGCGTACTGGATCGTCGCAGGGCTGCTGGCGTTCTTCTACCTCTACGCCGGGGGCAAGAAGGTCGCCCAGAGCAAGGAACAACTCGCGCCCATGATGGGCTGGGTGGACACCGTGCCGATGGGGGCGGTCCGTGGGATCGGGGTTGTCGAGATCCTCGGTGCCGCAGGGTTGATCCTGCCGCCGCTCACCGGGATCGCCCCCGTCCTCGCGCTGGTTGCCGCGCTCGGCCTCGTCGTGCTCCAACTCCTCGCGGGTGCCCTGCACCTGTCCCGGGGTGAGGTCAAGGAGACCGGGCTCAACGCGGCGCTGATCGTGCTCGCCGCCGTGGCCGCCTGGCTCGCCGCCGCCAGATAGAGCCGGCGGGCCCCACGCCCACCCCTTCCGTAACCCCCGCCCTGACCGCCTCTCCCGCCTTATCGTGCCGACATGTGTGGAATCGTGGGTTATGTCGGATCGCAGTCGGCGCAGGACGTAGTCGTCGCGGGGTTGAAGCGGCTGGAGTACCGGGGGTACGACTCCGCCGGGGTCGCCGTGCTGGCGACCGGGGCGGACGGGCCGGACGGGGCGCACGGGGGGCTCGCCAGCGCCCGCAAAGCCGGCAAGCTCGTCAACCTGGAGAAGGAGCTCAAGGACCACCCGCTGCCCGCCGGTCTCACCGGCATCGGGCACACCCGGTGGGCGACGCACGGGGCGCCGACGGACGCCAACGCGCATCCGCACCTGGACAACGCGGGCAAGGTCGCCGTCGTGCACAACGGGATCATCGAGAACTTCGCGACCCTGCGCACCGAGCTGACCCGGCGCGGGCACGACCTCACCTCGGACACCGACACCGAGGTGGTGGCGCACCTGCTGGCCGAGGAGTTCGAGGCGGGCAGCGGGCTCGCCGAGTCGATGCGGCGGGTCTGCCGACGGCTTGAGGGGGCCTTCACCCTGGTCGCCGTACACGCGGACGAGCCGGACACCGTGGTCGGCGCGCGGCGCAACTCGCCGCTGGTGGTGGGGGTCGGGGACGGTGAGGCGTTCCTCGCCTCGGACGTCTCCGCGTTCATCGCGCACACCCGGGACGCCGTCGAGCTGGGCCAGGACCAGGTGGTGGAGGTGCGCCGGGACCGGGTCACCGTCACCGGGTTCGACGGTACGCCCGCCGAGGTGCGGAGCTACCACGTCGACTGGGACGCCTCCGCCGCCGAGAAGGGCGGGTACGACTCCTTCATGCTCAAGGAGATCGCCGAGCAGCCCCGGGCCATCGCCGACACCCTCCTCGGGCGGATCGACGGCGAGGGCGCGCTGACCCTGGACGAGGTGCGGCTGCCGCCGAGCGTGCTGCGGGAGATCGACAAGGTGGTCGTGGTGGCCTGCGGTACGGCGTACCACGCGGGTCTGATCGCCAAGTACGCCATCGAGCACTGGACCCGGCTGCCCTGCGAGACCGAGCTGGCCAGCGAGTTCCGCTACCGCGACCCGATCCTCTCGCCGAACACCCTGGTCGTCGCGATCTCGCAGTCCGGCGAGACCATGGACACCCTGATGGCGCTCCGGCACGCCCGGGAGCAGGGCGCGCACGTCCTCGCCATCTGCAACACCAACGGCTCGACCATCCCGCGCGAGTCCGACGCCGTCCTCTACACGCACGCCGGGCCCGAGGTGGCGGTCGCCTCCACCAAGGCGTTCCTCACCCAGCTCGTCGCCTGCTACCTGGTCGCGCTCTACCTCGGGCAGGTGCGCGGGACGAAGTTCGGCGACGAGATCCGTACGATCGTCCGCCAGCTCTCCGAAGTCCCCGACGCCGTCGAACGCGTCCTCGCCACCATGGAGCCCGTCCGCGAGCTGGCCCGCTCCCTCGCGCACAAGAACACCGTGCTCTTCCTCGGCCGGCACGTCGGCCACCCGGTGGCGCTGGAAGGGGCGTTGAAGCTGAAGGAACTCGCGTACATGCACGCCGAGGGGTTCGCGGCGGGGGAGTTGAAGCACGGGCCGATCGCGCTCATCGAGGAGGACCTGCCGGTCGTCGTCGTCGCGCCGTCCCCGCGCGGGCGGTCCGTCCTGCACGACAAGATCGTCTCCAATATCCAGGAGATCCGTGCCCGGGGCGCCCGCACCATCGTCGTCGCGGAGGAGGGCGACGAGACCGTCGCCCCGTACGCCGACCACCTCATTACGATTCCTCCGACGCCTACGCTGCTTCAGCCCCTGGTCGCCACGGTCCCGTTGCAGGTCTTCGCCTGCGAACTCGCGACGGCCCGGGGCAACGAGGTGGACCAGCCGCGCAACCTGGCGAAGTCCGTGACCGTGGAATAGGCACCGAGCACAGAACGAGGGGTGGGCCCGTGATCATCGGGGTCGGGATCGATGTGGCCGAGATCGCGCGGTTCGAAGCCGCACTGGAACGTACGCCCCAGATGGCCGAGCGGCTCTTCCTCGACCGGGAGCTGCTGCTGCCCGGCGGCGAGCGGCGCGGCATCGCCTCGCTCGCCGCCCGGTTCGCCGCCAAGGAGGCCGTCGCCAAGGCCCTCGGGGCGCCCGGCGGCCTCCTCTGGACCGACTGCGAGGTCTGGGTCGAGGAGAGCGGGCAGCCCCGCCTGCGGGTCACCGGCACGGTCGCCGCCCGCGCCGAGGCCCTCGGCGTCCGCAGCTGGCACATCTCCCTCAGCCACGACGCGGGGGTGGCGTCGGCCATGGTGGTCGCGGAAGGTTGAGAGGGTGGGCCGGGGCTTGTGCGGGCGGGCGTACGGGTACGTGTGAGCCGACCCGCCGGATGATCATCACCGGACCTGTTGCTCCCCGAAGCGTGAAGGGCTGACCGATGCGTACCGCTTACAGCGTGGAGACCGTACGGGCCGCCGAGCGGGCCCTGATGGCGCGGCTGCCCGAGGGCGCCCTGATGCAGCGCGCCGCCGCCGGGCTCGCCGTCGCCTGCGGGGACCTGCTCCGGCGCAACGGCCGGGTGTACGGGTCCCGGGTGCTGCTCCTCGTCGGCAGCGGCGCCAACGGCGGCGACGCCCTCTACGCGGGTGCCCGCCTCGCCCGGCGCGGGGCGGGCGTCAGCGTCCTGCTCACCGCCCCCGACCAGGCCCACGCGGGCGGCCTCACCGCGCTCCGCGCGGCCGGCGGACGGGTGCTGGACCGCCCCGAGGAGGCCGGGATCGTGGACCTCGTGGTGGACGGGATCACCGGCATCGGCGGCCGGGGCGGGCTGCGCGCGGAGGCCGCCGCGCTGGTGAAGGCGGTCACCGAGGGGCACGGGGCGCCGGTCCTCGCGGTGGACCTGCCCAGCGGGGTGGAGGCGGACAGCGGGGAGGTGCACGGCGAGGCGGTACGCGCCGACGCCACCGTCACCTTCGGCGCGTACAAGCCCGGTCTGCTCGTCGACCCCGGCGCCGAGCGGGCCGGCGGGCTGCGGCTGGTCGACATCGGCCTCGGCCCGGAGCTGCCGGAGCGCCCCGACCTGGAGGCGCTCCAGTTCGCGGACGTGGCGGCGCTGCTGCCGTTGCCGGGCGCGGAGAGCGACAAGTACGGACGGGGCGTCGTCGGCGTGGTCGCCGGTTCCGAGCGCTACCCGGGCGCGGCGGTCCTCGCCGTCGCCGGGGCGCTGCGCGGCGGCGCCGGTGCGGTGCGGTACGCGGGTCCGGGCGGGGAGACGGTGATCGCCCGGTTCCCCGAGACCCTGGTGCACGAGGGGCGGCCCTCGCAGGCGGGCCGGGTGCAGTCCTGGGTGGTCGGCCCCGGGCTCGGCGACGGGCGGGCGGCCACCGCCGCCGTCGAGGACGTACTCGCCACCGACGTACCCGTACTGATCGACGCGGACGGACTCCGGCTGATGGACGGCGACGCGGTGCGTGCCCGCACGGCCGCCACCGTCCTCACCCCGCACGCCGGGGAGGCCGCCGCCCTGCTCGGCGTGGAGCGCGCGGAGGTGGAGGCGGGGCGGCTCGCCGCCGTACGCGAGCTCGCCGCCCGCTACCGCGCCACGGTCCTCCTCAAAGGGTCCACCACACTGATCGCGGAGACCGGCGACATCCCCGTACGGGTGAACCCGACCGGCACCGCGTGGCTCGCCACGGCGGGCAGCGGCGACGTGCTCTCCGGGCTGATCGGCTCCCTGCTCGCGGCCGGCCTCGCCCCCCGCGACGCGGCCTCGGTCGGCGCCCACCTGCACGGCCTCGCCGGACGGCACGGCGCGGACGGGGCACCCGTCTCCGCGCAGGACATCGCCGAGGGCATCCCGGCCGCCTGGCGCGACGTGCGCAGGGGCTGAGGAGCGCCCGGGGCGTGCGCGGGCCGTCGGTCCGGGCCACCCTGGAACGGGAGGCGGTACGCATGAGCGGTGAGGAAGGCGGCAGCGGCATCCGGGTCCGCAGGGTCTACGACCCGCCCGAGCCGCGTGCGGACGGCGTCCGGGTGCTGGTCGACCGGCTCTGGCCGCGCGGGGTGTCGAAGGAGCGGGCCGCCGTCGACCGGTGGCTGAAGGACATCACCCCCTCCAACGAGCTGCGCGGCTGGTACCACCAGGACCGCTCCGGCGCCCGGCACGACGCGTTCGTGGACCGCTACCGCGCCGAACTCGACGACCCCGCGCACGCCGAGTCGGTCGCCCTCCTGCTGGGCCTGCTGGAGGAGGACACCCCGGTGACCCTGCTGACCTCCGTCAAGGACATCGACGCCAGCCATGTGCCGGTCCTCGTCGAGTACCTGGAGCACGCGCGGGCCCACCGCCCCGGCGGCGCCTGAGCACCGGCGCGGTAGGCCCCCGCGCGCCGGGCTCCCGGCCGCCGACCTGAGACACTGGCCGCGATGAACGAGAAAGCGTCCTTGAGAGCCCGGGCCGAGATCGACCTCGCCGCACTCCGCGCCAACGTGCGCGAGCTGCGCGCGCGGGCGGGCGGAGCCCAGCTCATGGCCGTGGTGAAGTCCGACGCCTACGGCCACGGCGCCGTGCCCTGCGCCCGCGCCGCGCTCGAAGCCGGGGCGACCTGGCTCGGCACCGCCACCCCGCAGGAGGCCCTGGCGCTGCGCGCGGCCGGTCTCGACTCCCGGATCATGTGCTGGCTGTGGACCCCCGGCGGCCCCTGGCGCGAGGCGATCGAGGCCGACATCGACGTCTCCGTCAGCGGCCTCTGGGCGCTCCGCGAGGTCGTCGCCGCGGCCGGGGAGGCGGGCAGGACGGCCCGTATCCACCTCAAGGCCGACACCGGACTCGGCCGCAACGGCTGCCAGCCCGCCGACTGGCCCGAGCTGGTCGCCGAGGCGCGTACCGCCGAGGAGAGCGGGGCGGTCCGCGTCACCGGCCTCTGGTCCCACTTCGCCTGCGCCGACGAGCCCGGCCACCCCTCGATCGCCGCCCAGCTCACGGTCTTCCGCGACATGGTGGCGTACGCCGAGAAGGCCGGAGTGGAGCCCGAGGTCCGGCACATCGCCAACTCCCCGGCCACCCTGACCGTGCCGGAGTCCCACTTCGACCTGGTGCGCACCGGGATCGCGATGTACGGCATCTCGCCCAGCCCCGAGCTGGGCACCCCCGCCGACTTCGGGCTGCGCCCGGTGATGACGCTCTCCGCCTCCGTCGCGCTGGTCAAGCAGGTCCCCGCCGGGCACGGCATCAGCTACGGCCACCACTACACGACCCCCGCCGAGACCACCCTCGCCCTGGTGCCGCTCGGGTACGCCGACGGCATCCCGCGCCACGCCTCGGGGCGCGGCCCGGTGCTGGTCGCCGGCCGGGTGCGAACGGTCGCCGGGCGGGTCGCCATGGACCAGTTCGTCGTGGACCTGGAGGGCGACCGCACCGAGCCGGGCGCCGAGGCGGTGCTCTTCGGGCCGGGCGACCGGGGCGAGCCGACCGCCGAGGACTGGGCGGTGGCGGCGGACACCATCGCGTACGAGATCGTCACCAGGATCGGTACGCGGGTCCCCCGGGTACACGTCGGCGCGTGAGCACCTTCGGGGCGTAACCACCGACGAGCACGGACCACGACCACGGACCACGACCACGGACGAGGAGCGGGCACGGTGAGCGACAGCAGTGCGGGAGCCGCAGGAGCCGCGGGGGAAGCGGTGGCGGCGGCCGCCGCGGCCACGGCGGGCGGTTGGCGCCGGG
This sequence comes from Streptomyces sp. NPDC001493, assembly GCF_053597235.1. Taxonomy (NCBI): domain Bacteria; kingdom Bacillati; phylum Actinomycetota; class Actinomycetes; order Kitasatosporales; family Streptomycetaceae; genus Streptomyces; species Streptomyces sp. NPDC001493. The sequence continues at coordinate 26,052 of NZ_JBSFHV010000015.1, read as the reverse complement.
CCGGGTTCGCCGGGGCCGCCATAGGGGTGCTCGCGGCGGGTGCGGCGGCCGGGGTCGCCGTGGAACGCCTCACGGTCGGCCGGGGCATGCGGAAGAGGGCGCGCCTCGCACTGGACGCCTCCGGGCCGTACGGGGCGCTGCGCGGCACCCCCGGCCAGGCGGCCGCCGACGACGGCACCGCGCTGTACTACGAGATCGACGAGGCCGAACCGGCGGCCACCGGGAGCGGCGGCTCCACCGGTCCGCGCAAGCGCCGCCTCTTCGGCCGCAAGTCCCCCGGCCCCGTCACCGTCGTCTTCAGCCACGGCTACTGCCTCGCCCAGGACTCCTGGCACTTCCAGCGGGCGGCGCTGCGCGGGCTGGTCCGTACCGTCCACTGGGACCAGCGCAGCCACGGCCGGTCCGCGCGCGGCAGGTCACAGGCCGACGGGGTGCCGGTCACCATCGACCAGCTGGGCCGGGACCTGAAGGCCGTCATCGACGCGGCGGCCCCCGAGGGGCGCCTCGTGCTGGTCGGACACTCGATGGGCGGCATGACGATGATGGCGCTGGCCGACCAGTACCCGGCGCTGGTCCGCGACCGGGTCGCCGCCGCCGCGTTCGTCGGCACCTCCAGCGGCCGGCTCGGCGAGGTCAGCTTCGGCCTGCCGGTCGCGGGCGTCAACGCGGTGCGCCGGGTGCTCCCCGGGGTGCTGAAGGCGCTCGGTACGCAGACGGAGCTGGTGGAGCGGGGCCGCAGGGCGACCGCCGACCTCTTCGCGAGTCTGATCAAGCGGTACTCGTTCGGCTCCCGGGACGTGGACCCGGCGGTCGCCCGGTTCGCCGAGCGGCTCATCGAGGCGACCCCCATCGACGTCGTCGCCGAGTTCTACCCGGCGTTCACCGAGCACGACAAGAGTGCCGCGCTGCCCGTCTTCCGGGACATGCCGGTACTGATCCTGGCGGGCGACAAAGACCTGGTCACGCCCAGTTCGCACAGCGAGGCCATCGCCGACGTGCTGCCCGACGCGGAGCTGGTCATCGTGCCGGACGCGGGCCATCTGGTGATGCTGGAACACCCCGAGACGGTGACCGACCGGCTCGCGGACCTGCTGGTGCGGATCGGAGCCGTACCCGCTCCGGCTAACGTGGTCTGACATGGAAGCACCGCACAACGGCCAGGCCGCCGAGATCGCGGCGGCCCCGGACGCCGTCACCGTACGCATCGCCGTCGAGTCACCCGAGCAGATGACCGAGCTCGGCCGGGAGCTGGCCGGGCTGCTGGCCCCCGGCGACCTGGTGATGCTCACCGGCGAACTCGGCGCCGGAAAGACGACCCTGACCCGGGGCCTCGGCGAGGGACTCGGGGTGCGGGGCGCCGTCACGTCCCCCACCTTCGTGATCGCCCGGGTCCACCCCCCGCTGGGCGACGGCCCCGCCCTGGTCCACGTCGACGCGTACCGCCTGGGCGGCGGGCTCGACGAGATGGAGGACCTGGACCTCGACGTGTCACTGCCGGACTCGGTGGTGGTCGTGGAGTGGGGCGACGGCAAGGTCGAGGAACTCTCCGACGACCGGCTCCACGTGGTCATCGACCGCGCCACCGGCGACACCGACGACGAACGTCGCGAGGTGACCCTCGCGGGGGTCGGGGCGCGCTGGGCGGACCTGGAGACCCGGATCGGCGGGCACGCGGCCTGAGTCCGGCACTCTCCGCGCGGGGCGTCTTCCTTCGGGGAGGCGCCCCGCAGGCGTGTCCGGGGGTGAAGGGACGACGGGTTCCCGATGAGTTTCCGACAAGCTGTCGGTAAAATGTTGCGCAGACGACCCCGCCCGTGGTGGTATGGGGTGGCGAACTGGTTAGGTATACCTAACTACTCCTCCAGCGGAGCCCAGGAGGCATCCATGCCGACGCCCGAGCGAGAAGTCCGGTACCCGTCCCCCTCCGGGGTGCCGATGAAGGATCTGCTCGCGTCGTGTGCGGCGGCCAGCGCCGTGTCGACCCCGCCGTCCGCGGCCCCGGCCGCACCCGCGGCGGACGACGCCGACGCCGTGGCGGAGGACGACGCCGGGTTCGGGGCCAGGGTGCACGGAATCAGGCCGCCCGCGCAGCGCGAAGCGGCCTGAGTCCCCGAAGTCCGACGGTCGGGAAGCCCGTCTACGGGACGACGACCACGTTCACGGCGACCGTGGCGAACGACCACACCGCGTCGGCGTCCTTGCGCGCCATCCGCACCGCGCCCGTCTTCAGCGGCGGATTGGCCGACGGCAGGGAACCGTCCTGCGCCGCGCTGAAGCCCACCACCGTGTCCGCCGCCTCGGCGAACCTCACCACGTGCTCGACCGGCACACCGTCCGAGCCCGTGCCCGAACCGGAACGGGAGAAGACCGGATACGTCCCCGGCTTCGGGTCGATGCCGCTCGGTACCACCGGGAATGTCCGCGACGCCTTGCCGTCCTCGCCGACCAGCCACACCCGGCGCTCCTTGAGCGCGTACACGACCCGCAGGCCGGTCCCGGAGCCGCCCGGCACCGTGAGCGGGTCGACCTTGGGGGCGGGCTTCTTCGCCGACGGCTTCGCGGACGCGGACGCGGAGGCGCTCGTCGAGGGGGCGGCCACCGAATCCGGGGCGTTCGCCGACGCCTGGTAAGCGAGGAATGCGACCACGGCGACGGCCGCCACCGTGAGCCCGGCCACGATTCCCGAGCTGCCCCTTGCCACCTGAGCTCCCCTTTCGCATGCGGTCCGCCGCATGCCGCCTGTCGCATGTCGTACAAGGTTTACGTCGTACTCGCGTTATCCCGGGTGACGGTAGCAGCAGCCACGGGGCGGGCCGGGACGACGTACGGGCGCGATGCCCCGGTCGCCGGAGCCGTAGGCTGTTTGCGTGCTCTTGCTCGCCATGGATACCGCCACCCCCGCCGTCACCGTCGCCCTCCACGACGGCACCTCCGTCGTCGCGGAGTCCGGCCAGGTGGACGCCAGACGCCACGGGGAGCTGCTGCTCCCCACCGTCGACCGCGTCCTCGCCGAAGCCGGAACCACCCTCGACGCCGTGACCGGCATCGTCGTGGGCGTCGGCCCCGGCCCGTACACCGGGCTGCGCGTCGGCCTGGTGACCGCCGCGACCTTCGCCTCCGCCCTCTCCGTCCCCGTGCACGGGCTGTGCACCCTGGACGGACTCGCGTACGCCGCCGGAGAGGCCGGGATCACCGGGCCCTTCGCCGTCGCCACGGACGCCCGCCGCAAGGAGGTCTACTGGGCGCGGTACGCGGACCCCCGCACCCGGACCGGCGGACCCTCCGTCGACCGGCCCGCCGACATCGCCGAGGAGCTGGCCGGGCTCCCCGTCGTCGGCGCCGGAGCGGTGCTCTACCCCGACTCCTTCCCGGACGCGCGCGGGCCCGAGCACGTCTCGGCCGGGGCGCTCGCCGCGCTCGCCGCCGAACGCCTCGCCGCCGGTGAGAAGCTGCTCGACCCGCAGCCGCTCTACCTCCGCAGGCCCGACGCGCAGGTCCCGAAGAACTACAAGGTGGTCACCCCGAAGTGACCGTCCCGACCGCTGAACTGCGCGAGATGCGCTGGTGGGACATCGAACCGGTGCTGGAGCTCGAACACGAGCTCTTCCCCGACGACGCCTGGTCGGCCGGGATGTTCTGGTCCGAGCTCGCCCACGCCCGGGGCCCGCACGCCACCCGGCGCTACGTCGTCGCCGAGGAACCCGACACCGGGCGGATCGTCGGCTACGCCGGACTCGCCGCCGCGGGCGACCTCGCCGACGTGCAGACCATCGGTGTCACCCGCGACCACTGGGGCGGCGGCCTCGGCTCGGAACTCCTCACCGACCTGCTGAAGCACGCCACCGCCTTCGAATGCGCCACCGTGCTGCTCGAAGTCCGGGTCGACAACACCCGCGCCCAGAAGCTCTACGAACGCTTCGGCTTCGAGCCGATCGGCTTCCGGCGCGGCTACTACCAGCCGGGCAACATCGACGCACTCGTCATGCGCCTCCACGTACAAGGAACAGAGAATGGCTGATGGCAATGGCTGACGAACCGCTCGTTCTCGGCATCGAGACCTCCTGCGACGAGACCGGCGTCGGCATCGTGCGCGGCACCACCCTCCTCGCCGACGCCGTCGCGTCCAGCGTGGACACCCACGCACGCTTCGGCGGAGTCGTCCCGGAGATCGCCTCCCGCGCCCACCTGGAGGCGATGGTCCCCACCATCGAGCGCGCCCTGAAGACGGCCGGGGTCAGCGCCCGCGACCTCGACGGCATCGCCGTCACCGCGGGTCCGGGCCTCGCCGGAGCGCTCCTCGTCGGCGTCTCGGCCGCCAAGGCGTACGCGTACGCGCTGAACAAGCCGCTCTACGGCGTCAACCACCTGGCCTCGCACATCTGCGTCGACCAGCTGGAGCACGGCCCGCTGCCCGAGCCGACCATGGCCCTGCTGGTCAGCGGCGGCCACTCCTCGCTGCTGCTCGCCCCCGACATCACCAGCGACGTACGGCCGCTGGGCGCCACCATCGACGACGCGGCGGGCGAGGCCTTCGACAAGATCGCCCGCGTGCTGGACCTCGGCTTCCCCGGCGGCCCGGTCATCGACCGGCTGGCCAAGGAGGGCGACCCGAAGGCGATCGCGTTCCCGCGCGGCCTAAGCGGCTCCCGCGACCCCGCGTACGACTTCTCCTTCTCCGGGCTCAAGACCTCCGTCGCCCGCTGGATCGAGGCGAAGCGCGCGGCCGGCGAGGAGGTGCCGGTACGCGACGTGGCGGCGTCCTTCCAGGAGGCCGTGGTCGACGTGCTCACCCGCAAGGCCGTCCGCGCCTGCAAGGACGAGGGCGTCGACCACCTGATGATCGGCGGCGGCGTCGCCGCCAACTCCCGGCTCCGCGCACTGGCCCAGGAGCGCTGCGAGCGCGCCGGAATCCGGCTCCGGGTGCCCCGCCCCGGACTCTGCACCGACAACGGCGCGATGGTCGCCGCCCTCGGCGCCGAGATGGTCGCCCGCAACCGGCCCGCCTCCGACTGGGAGCTCTCCGCCGACTCCTCGCTGCCGGTGACCGACCCGCACGTACCGGGCGCCCAGCACGGTCACACCCACGATCACGACCACGTGCACGAGATCAGCAAGGACAACCTGTACTCATGACCGTCGCACTGATGTGGGAGGCCCGCGCCGCCGACGGGCGGGGTACGGAACTGCTGGAGTGGGCCCGCGCCCGGGCCGGTGAACTCGCCCGCACCCCGCTCCGCACCGAGCTGCTGCGCGCCCCGAAGGACCGGGTGCTGGTGATCACCTGGTGGCCGGGGGAGTACGGCGACCAGCTGCCGGAACTCCCCGAGCCCGACGAACGGCTGATCACCCGCGCGGTGCACCGCTGGCGCTTCGAGTCGCTGGGGCCGGTCGACTCCTGACATCCCCCGGGGGCGGGGCGCCGCCGTACGGGCGGCGGCCCCGCGTGTCCGATGAGTTCCGGGCGCCCGCCGCGTCTACCTTCCAGAGCCCCGGACGGGTCCGCCTTCCAGCGCCCCGGACCGGTGACCGGGCCCACGCTCAGGTGGTGCCCGGCGGGACCCCTGGAGGAGAAGGCCATGCAGAAGATCACCCCCTGTCTCTGGTTCGACGGCCAAGCCGCCGAGGCCGCCGACTTCTACGTCTCCGCCTTCGGCGGCGACTCGCGCGTCCTGGAGACCAGCCACTACCCGGAGGGCTCCCCGGGCGAGGCCGGCGCCGTGATGACCGTCCGCTTCCAGCTCGCGGACCAGGAGTACATCGGCCTCAACGGCGGACCCGCCTTCCGCTTCACCGAGGCCGTCTCCCTCTCCGTGGACTGCGCGGACCAGGCCGAGGTGGACCGGCTGTGGGCGGCGCTCACCGAGGGCGGCGAGGAGAGCCAGTGCGGCTGGCTCAAGGACAAGTTCGGACTGTCCTGGCAGATCGTGCCGCGCGCCCTCCCCGACATCCTCGGCGGCCCCGACCGCGACCGCGCCGACCGCGCCATGAAGGCGATGATGGGCATGGGCAAGCTCGACGTGGAGGCGCTGCTCAACGCCTGAGGACGGGGAGAGGCGGAGACGCCGCCCAGACGCCTGAGGACGGGCCCCGTTACTCGTCGTCGACCTCGATGGCGTTGCGCCAGACCGTCGCGTCCACCGTCATGTAGTGGGCGGCGGCGGTCTCCGAGGGCAGCGCCCGCACCACGATCAGCCCCAGATGCCCGGCCTCGGTGCGGACGCAGATCTGCGTCCCCTTCACCAGCCGGGCGAGGTCGATCCGGTCGGTGAAGCGCGTCTCGGACCGGCAGACGTCGAGGCTCCCCTGCTGGCCCGGGTCGAGCAGCACCATCGACCCCGTGGTCCGTATCGCGTCGCTGACGTAGCTGTAGGCGAAATCGCCGCTCGACCCGTTCACCGGGCTGTCGGTGCCGTCCGCCAGCGACAGGTGGTACCCGCCGGTGAGGTCGATCCCCTGGTAGGAGACCGGCTCCGGATCGTGCGCCGCCGCCCCGCCCGCACCCGGTGACGCCGGGCCGGACGGTGTCCCGTGGCCGGAGGCCGGGTCCGCCGTCGGAGCGGCATCCTGGGCGGCCTGCGGGCTCCCGGTCGCCCGGTCCTGCCCCTGGCGGGAGCCGCTCGCACCGGTGGAGCCGCTCCCGCCGTCCAGGAACCGGTACGCGGCAGCCCCGCCGCCGAGCCCGACGACCAGCGCGGCGGCCACCGCCAGCGCGACCGTCCGGCCGCCCCGCTTCCCGGGCCCCGGGGAAGCGGGCGCCGGGGCGGCCGTCCCCTGGGCTGCGGGTGCCGGGTACGGGCCACCCTGCGGCGGACGGCCGTACGAGCCGGGCGGCACCGGACCGTACGAGCCGGGCACCGGAGCCACCGGAGCACCGAACACGCCGGGCACACCCGGCGGGGCGGCGGCGGCCGGGGCGTGCGCCGGGGCGGTCGGGGCGTGGGCGGGGTGCGCGGCGGGCACGGCCGGCGGGGCGGCCGGCGGCGGGGGCGTACGGTCCGGGGCCGGGGCCGCCGTACGGCCCGTGATGTCGGCGGCCACCGCGACCGGCAGCCACTCCTCCGGCCGGCGCAGCTGGGTCTCGCCGCTCGCGCTCCGGCAGAGCGCGACGACCTCGGCGACCGACGGCCGGTCCGCCGGGTCCTTCGCCAGGCAGCGGGTGACCAGCTCCCGCAGCCGGTCGGGCACGCCGTCCAGTACGGGCTCCTCGTGCACGATCCGGTACAGCACCCCGTGCGAGGTGCCCTCGCCGAACGCGGGCACCCCGGTCGACGCGAACACCGCGACCTGGCCGAGCGCGAAGATGTCGGTCGCCGGGGTGACCGGCCGCCCGGCCGCCTGCTCCGGGGCCATGAAGGACGGGGTGCCGACGGCGACCCCGCTGCCGGTGAGCGAGGTCGCGTCGGCGGCGCGGGCGATGCCGAAGTCGATGACCCGCGGCCCGTCCGCCGCGAGCAGCACGTTGGACGGCTTGAGGTCGCGGTGGACGATGCCCGCCCCGTGGATGACCTGCAGCGCCTCCGCCATGCCCGCGACGGTCAGCAGCACCGTCGGGACCGGCAGCGGACCGTGCTCGGTGACCGCCTGGGCGAGCGAGGGACCCGGCACGTAGGCGGTCGCCAGCCACGGGTGGCGGCCGTCCGTGTCGCTGTCGATGACCGGCGCGGTGTAGAGCCCCTGCACCCGCTGGGCCGCCGCCACCTCCTGCTGGAAGCGCCGCCGGAACTCGGGGTCCTCGGCGAAGTCCGGCCGGATCACCTTGACGGCCACCGGCCGGCCACCCGGTGTGTACGAGAGGTAGACCTTGCCCATGCCGCCGGAACCCAGCCGCGCGGTCAGCCGGTAACCGGCCACCGTGCGCGGGTCGTTCTCCTCCAGGGGGCGGAACACCCCTGTGCCGTCCTGCTGTTGCTGGCCCATGGCTGTGGAACCCCCCGGTCGAGCGTGCCTGAGACGAACGAACGGCACTTTATCCGGCAGGGGTTGGCCGCGCCCGCAGCGTGCGCGACGCCGGACGTGGGTGGTGCGGCGGGATACCTCCGGCGGCGGGAGTCCTCCGGCGGGGGAGCCCGCACGGTCGGTAGGGTCGAGGCCATGCCTTCCCGAGCCCCGCTGCCCCCGCCCCCGCCGCCCGTGGAGATCCGGTCCTGGCCGGACCGTGCCTCCCTGCGCGCCGACCGGGCCCAGGTCCTCGGCGGGCTGGTGCGGCTGCACGTCGGCGGCGGACGGCTCGCCCTGCTGCTGACCTGGGGCGGACTCGCCGCCCTCGGCTGGGCGCTCGTCGGTACGGCGATGGTCTTCTTCGAGGAGTCCCTCGACCCGATCTCCGACCTGATCGCGGTCGTCGTCCTCTTCGTCGGCATCGCCGTGCTCGTACCGGCGGCCGTCTTCCTCGGCCTCGACATCGCGCGGGCCCGCAAGGTCCGCGCGCTGCTGGCCGGCTGGGGCGCGCTCGACCACGACCCCGACCGGGACCCGCCGCTGCGGATGCCCGGCCTCGGACTCGCCTGGCTGCTGGTGTCGTACGCCCTGGGTGCCGTGGGCCTCTTCGCCTGCTTCGCCGTCCCGGCGGCGGCCACGCCGGGCGAGGACCCGTACGGCCTGGTGGTCCTCGGCATGGGGGTCGGCCTCTGCGCGTGGATCACCGGGCTGACCGGCGCGGTCACCGCGGTCTCGCACCGCCGCTGGGTGGTGCGGGTGCTCGGGCACGGCGGGTCCCGCCGGACCGCCCCGGCGGCGGGCTGATCAGCCGGCCGGGCGGAAGGGCCGGCCGACCAGCATGGTCGGGGCGCCGGCGACCCGGGTCAGCAGGACCGTCGCGGAGTTCGGCCCCGCGAGCTTCATCCGGCGGCGTACCTCCTCCGGCTCCACCGCCGAACCGCGCTTCTTCACCGTCAGCACCCCGACCTCCCGCTCCCGCAGCAGCGCCTTCAGCCGCTTCATGTTGAACGGCAGCCGGTCGGTGATCTCGTACGCGGAGGTGTACGGGGAGGAGTACGGCTCGTCGCTGGTGACGTAGGCGATCGTCTCGTCGATCAGCCGCCCGCCGCACCGGGCCACGATGTCGGCGACCAGGCTGGCGCGGATCACCGCGCCGTCCGGCTCGTACAGATAGCGGCCGACCGGGCCCACCGGCGGGGCCGGCAGCGGGGAGCGGGTGGCGAGGGTGGCGCCGGACGGCAGCAGGGTCGCCCGGTAGGAACCGGCCTCGAAGCCCTCGCCGTACCAGAGCACCGCCTCCTTCACGTCCCCGCCGTCCGAGATCCACTCGGCCTCGGCCTCCGGGCCGATCGCCTCGTGCGGGATGCCCGGCGCGATCTTCAGGGCCGCGCGCGGGGCCTTCAGCGCGGCGGCGGTGGCCCAGGAGAGCGGCGGCGAGTACGCCTCCGGGTCGAAGATCCGGCCGCGCCCGCCGCGCCGGGCCGGGTCGACGAAGACGGCGTCGTACCCGGCGGTGTCGATGCCGGTCACGTCGGCGCACCGGACCTCGATCAGCCCGCCGAGGCCGAGCGCCTCGGCGTTGGCGCGGGCCACCTCGGCGGTGAGCGGGTCGCGGTCGACGGCCAGCACCTCGATGCCCGCCCGCGCCAGCGCGATCGCGTCGCCGCCGATGCCGCAGCACAGGTCCGCCACCCGCCGCACCCCGCCCAGCGCCGCGAACCGTCCGGCGCGGTACGTGGCGACGGAGGTACGGGTCGCCTGCTCGACGCCGTCGGGCGTGAAGAACATCCGGTACGCGTCCTCGGCGCCGAACTTCGCCACCGCCCGCTGCCGGAGCCTGGCCTGCCCCAGCGCGGCCGAGACCAGGTCCGGGGCGTGGTCGCGGCGCAGCCGGGTGGCGGTGGCCAGTTCGCGCGCCGGGTCGTGGTCCCGCAGCTCGTCCAGGAGGGCGGCGCCCTCGGGCGTACGCAGGGCGGCGAAGGAGGCGAGCGGGTCGGCGGGGCCGTCACCGGCGGGGAGAGGTGCGTTCACCCGTCCCATTGTGGGCCAGGCCGTGTCCGGCTTGTGGGCCAGGCCGTGTCCGGCCGTTCCCGTCGGGCGGGCGGCGCCGGCCGCCCCGGGCCGTGCCCCCGGCGTCCCGCGGCGTCCCCCGGCGTCCCGCGGCGTCCCCCGGCGTCCCCGGGTTCCGGTCCCGCCGGGGCTGTGCGCCAGGCGGGGGACGCGGCCGGACGGGCGGCGGTGTCGGGCCGGGGGGCCGGGGGACGGGCTGGCAGGATGCGGCGCCATGCAACTAGTACGACAAAAGGAAAAAAACACAGTGAAGTGGCGCAGATCCGGCACGGTCGTCCTGACGGCCCTGCTGGGCGCCGCCCTCGCCGCCGGATGCGGCCGGAGCCCCTCCGGGACCGACCAGCAGACCCACCAGGGCGCGGCGGGCGCGGGCGGCCGCCCGGCGGCCGGAGCCGCCCCGCAGGCCGGCCCGGTCAGCGCCCTCGTCTCGTACGCCGAACAGCTGAAGCGGCGCCAGGCGCAGCGGGTCGCCGTCGCGAAGAAGTGGGGGCTGGCCGAGGTCCCGCTGCTCGCCCCGGCGCCGCCCGCCGAGAAGCCGGAGATCACCAGCCGCGAGGGGTTCGAGGTCGACGACGGCGAGGACCTGCCGCAGGTCTTCACGACCGTCCCCACCGACCAGCGGATCGTCTTCCTCACCATCGACGACGGTGCCGAGAAGGATCCCGAGTTCATCCGGATGATGGACGAGCTGAAGATCCCGTACACCGCCTTCCTCAGCGACTACCTCGCGAGCGAGGACTACGGCTACTTCGCCGGGATGCAGAAGAAGGGCGTCGCCCTCAACAACCACACCCTCACCCACCCCTACCTGCCCGGGCTCTCCTACGCCGAGCAGAAGAAGGAGATCTGCGACCAGCAGGACCGGATCGAGAAGCACTTCGGCAAGCGGCCGGTGCTCTTCCGCCCGCCGTACGGCAACTACAACCGCGACACCCTCGTCGTCGCCAAGTCCTGCGGGATCAAGGCCGTGCCGCTGTGGGCGGAAGAGGCGTTCCCCGACCACATGGACTGGCGGGAGTGGGACCGGGACCTGCACCCCGGCGACATCGTCCTCACCCACTTCCAGGGCCCCGCGCAGTGGAAGGGGACCATGGCCGACATGGTCCGCAACGTCATGAAGGTCATCACGGAGAAGGGGTACGCGGTCGCCCGGCTGGACGACTACGTCTGACCCCCGGGCGGTGTCCGGCAGGCCACGGCCCGGAACGCCGCGTACCGCCCCGGCGTTGTCCCCGCGGACTCCCGGGGGGACCGGCCGGCGCGGCGTCGGGGGCGCGTCCCCGGCCGCGCCGCCGCCCGGACGGCCCGCCCCGGCGGGCGGGCGGCGCCACGCACGGGTACTGAATTGGCACTCCGCTTGACCGAGTGCTAATCGCGGTCATAGTCTCGGTGCTGGCACTCCCCCCTGGAGAGTGCCAGCAGTACCGCGCGACAGGGCAGGTCCGGCACCCGCGACGACGGATCCGGCCCGGCGCGACCCAAGACTGTTAAACCCCGTGAGATCTCCGAAGGGGGAGACCGGATCGTGTCGACCACCAGCTCCAAGGTTGCGATCAAGCCGCTCGAGGACCGCATTGTGGTCCAGCCGCTCGACGCCGAGCAGACCACGGCTTCCGGCCTGGTCATTCCGGACACCGCCAAGGAGAAGCCCCAGGAGGGCGTCGTCCTGGCCGTGGGCCCGGGCCGCTTCGAGAACGGCGAGCGCCTTCCGCTCGACGTCAAGACCGGCGATGTCGTCCTGTACAGCAAGTACGGCGGCACCGAGGTGAAGTACAACGGCGAGGAGTACCTCGTCCTCTCGGCCCGCGACGTCCTCGCGATCATCGAGAAGTAATTCACCCACATTTGCTGTGTGTTCTGCGCCCCTGGCCCCCTGCGAAATAACAAGCCGGGTGGCGAGGGGCGCAGTTCGTTCGAGAGGGAAAACAGCCCATGGCGAAGATTCTGAAGTTCGACGAGGACGCCCGTCGCGCCCTTGAGCGCGGCGTCAACAAGCTTGCCGACACGGTCAAGGTGACGATCGGCCCCAAGGGCCGCAACGTCGTCATCGACAAGAAGTTCGGCGCGCCCACCATCACCAACGACGGTGTCACCATCGCGCGCGAGGTCGAGCTCGACGACCCGTTCGAGAACCTCGGTGCCCAGCTGGTGAAGGAGGTCGCCACCAAGACCAACGACGTCGCCGGTGACGGCACCACCACCGCCACCGTCCTCGCCCAGGCGCTCGTCCGCGAGGGTCTGCGCAACGTCGCCGCGGGTGCCTCCCCGGCCGCCCTGAAGAAGGGCATCGACGCCGCGGTCAAGGCCGTGTCCGAGGAGCTCCTCGCGACCGCCCGTCCGATCGAGGACAAGTCCGACATCGCCGCCGTGGCCGCGCTCTCCGCGCAGGACCCGCAGGTCGGCGAGCTCATCGCGGACGCGATGGACAAGGTCGGCAAGGACGGTGTCATCACCGTCGAGGAGTCCAACACCTTCGGTCTGGACCTCGAGTTCACCGAGGGCATGGCCTTCGACAAGGGCTACCTGTCCCCGTACATGGTGACCGACCAGGAGCGTATGGAGGCCGTCCTCGACGACCCGTACATCCTGATCCACCAGGGCAAGATCGGCTCGATCCAGGAGCTGCTCCCGCTGCTGGAGAAGGTCATCCAGGCCGGCGGCTCGAAGCCCCTGCTGATCATCGCCGAGGACGTCGAGGGCGAGGCGCTCTCCACCCTCGTCGTCAACAAGATCCGTGGCACCTTCAACGCCGTCGCGGTGAAGGCCCCGGGCTTCGGTGACCGCCGCAAGGCCATGCTCGGCGACATCGCCACCCTCACGGGTGCGACCGTCATCGCCGAGGAGGTCGGCCTCAAGCTCGACCAGGCCGGTCTGGACGTGCTGGGCACCGCCCGCCGCGTGACCGTCTCCAAGGACGACACGACCATCGTCGACGGCGGCGGCGACGCCGGTGACGTCAAGGGCCGCGTCAACCAGATCAAGGCCGAGATCGAGAACACGGACTCCGACTGGGACCGCGAGAAGCTCCAGGAGCGCCTCGCGAAGCTAGCCGGCGGCGTGTGCGTGATCCGCGTCGGTGCCGCCACCGAGGTCGAGCTCAAGGAGAAGAAGCACCGTCTGGAGGACGCCATCTCCGCGACCCGCGCCGCGGTCGAGGAGGGCATCGTCTCCGGTGGTGGCTCTTCCCTCGTCCACGCCGTCAAGGTCCTGGAGGGCAACCTCGGCAAGACCGGCGACGAGGCCACCGGTGTCGCGGTCGTGCGCCGCGCCGCCGTCGAGCCGCTGCGCTGGATCGCCGAGAACGCCGGCCTCGAGGGTTACGTCATCACCTCGAAGGTCTCGGACCTCGACAAGGGCCAGGGCTTCAACGCCGCCACCGGCGAGTACGGCGACCTGATCAAGGCCGGCGTCATCGACCCGGTCAAGGTCACCCGCTCCGCCCTGGAGAACGCCGCGTCCATCGCGTCGCTGCTGCTCACGACCGAGACCCTGGTCGTCGAGAAGCCGGCCGAGGAAGAGGCCGAGGCCGGTCACGGCCACGGTCACTCCCACTAGTACCGCCCCGCTCACCGGCCCCCGGGCCGGTGAGCGGCACGAAGCCGGTGCCCCCGTCGCGGGGGCACCGGCTTCGCCGCGTCCCGGCCCGACCGGGGCCGGCGTCCCGCCCGGGTCCGGATCCTCACTTCGGGCCGTACTTGCGTCCCGTCCGCGAGGTCATCTCGCCCAGCAGACTGCGCGGGGTCACCTTCACCAGCCCCATCAGCGCCTTGTACCGGGCGTCCGGCACCGACACCGTCCGGCCGCGCGCCAGGTCGGCCAGGGCGGCGGTCACCAGTCTGTCGACGTCCAGCCACATCCAGCCGGGGATGTTCCCGGTGCCCATCCCGGCCCGCTGGTGGAACTCCGTCCGTACGAAGCCGGGGCAGAGCGCCATCAGCCGCACCCCGGACCCGGCCAGGTCCTTGGCGGCGCCCTGGGTGAACTGGACGACCCACGCCTTCGACGCCCCGTACGTACCGCGGGGGACGAACGCCGCGACCGAGGCGACGTTGACGATCCCGCCCCGGCCGCGCTCGCGCATCCCGGCCGCCGCCGCCGAGGTCAGCCGCAGCACCGCCTCGCAGTGCACCTTCAGCATCGCCAGCTCGTCGTCGAGCGGCACCTCCAGATAGCGCCCCTTGTTGCCGAAGCCCGCGTTGTTGACGAGGAGTTCGACCGGATGGCCGCGGTCGCGGAGGCGTTCCTCGACGGCCGCGATCCCGGCGTCCCGGGAGAGGTCGGCGGTGAGCACCGTGGCCTCGATGCCGTGCCGGTCGTGCAGTTCGGTGGCCTGGTCCCGCAGCCGCTCGGTGTCCCGGGCGACCAGCACGAGGTTGTGCCCCTGTCCCGCGAGCCGCCGCGCGAACGCGGCGCCGATGCCCGCCGTCGCGCCGGTAATCAGTGCAGTCGTCATGCGCGGCACGTTAGTGGTCCCGCCCCGCTCCCCGCGCACCCGTCCCACCGTCGCCGGTGCGCGGGCCGCCGCCGCCGGTGCGCGCGGTGGGCGGCCGGTTGACGTACGGCACCCGGGGCGGGTGCCGCCCCTCCGGCACCGGACGTCAACACCGCGTGCGCCACGACCTCCCCGGAACGGGTTGTCCCGGCGCTTTCCGGGCAGGGGACCGGAAAACGGGAACGGACAGAGGGACGGCGGGGGCGGAGGGCGCGGTGCGGGGAGGAGGGTGACGCGGCGTTCCGAAGCCGTAAAGATCCTCCCTCGGCACGAGGGTGCATCCTTTGCCTACCCATTACTCTTGTCGCAAGGCCACGCTGTGTGGCCATGGAGGAGTGAGATGAGGAGCAGCAACCCGGTCTTCTCGCGACGTGGGTTCAGCCGCGACAGCGGTACCGCGGGGTACGCGGCGCCGCAGGCCGGGGCCACCGTCACGGGTGAGAACCCCTACGCGCAGGGCACCGCCCATCCGTACGCCACCAACCCCTACGCACAGCAGACGCCGCCCGGAGTCCGTTCCGGTGCGATGACCATCGACGACGTCGTCAGCCGCACCGCGATGACGCTCGGCACGGTCGTCGTCGGCGCCGTGCTCGCCTGGTGGCTCCTGCCGATCGACACCGAGAACCTCGGCACGTCCTACGGCATCGCCGCCGGAGCCGCGATCATCGGCTTCGTCCTGTCGATGGTCAACTCGTTCAAGCGCAAGCCGTCCCCGCCGCTGATCCTGGCCTACGCGGCGTTCGAGGGCATCTTCCTCGGCGTCGTCAGCAACGTCGTCGACGCCTACGTCAGCCCCGGCGCCGCCATGCAGGCCGTGCTCGGCACCATGGCCGTCTTCGGCGGCGTCCTGCTCGCGTACCGGACCGGCCTCATCCGGGTGACCCGCCGCTTCTACGGCTTCGTCATGGCCGCCCTGATCGGCTTCGTGCTGCTGATGCTCGTCAACGCCCTCTTCGCCGTCTTCGGCGGCGGCGACGGCCTCGGCTTCCGCAGCGGCGCGCTCGGTGTCGTCTTCGGCATCGTCGCCATCGTGATCGGCGCCTGCGTCCTCGCCCTGGACTTCAAGGTGGTCGAGGACGGCATCGCGTACGGCGCTCCGCGCGAGGAGGCATGGACGGCCGCCTTCGGCCTCACCGTGACCCTGGTCTGGATCTACCTGGAGATGCTGCGCCTCGTCGCGATCCTCAGCGGCGACGACTGATCCCGTACCGCCGACTCCCGTCGCGCCGATCCACGGACGGCCCGCAGGCACCGCCTGCGGGCCGTCCGCATGTGCCGGGGCGTGTGCCGGGGCGGGTGCGGGGCGCGTAGGGTCGCGGAGTGCTTGATACAACCCCCTTGATCACTGCCGTGGACCGTTTCGCCGACCGGCTGCGGGCCGCCCCGCAGAGCCGCCTCCAGCAGGGCACCGCCGCACGGGCGCTGGAGGCCGCGCGGGAGCTGAGCGCCCGCGCGCAGCGCGTGGAACGGCCGGGGCGGGAGCCGTACGTCATGCCGGACGGCGGGATGTTCGGCGTCGGGGACCAGGTGGCCGTCGCCGGTCACGACCTGGCCGTGGCATTGGAAACGGCCCCGCCCGAGGAGCTGGACGAGGCCGTGCGGTACGTGACGGAGGCGGCGGCGGAGGCCTTCGCCTGAAGGCCGCGGGACAGCCCCCGGAGCCCGGGGCCCGGCGCGGAGACCTCCGCGGGAGCTGTCCGGGTCCGGGTCAGAACGAGGCGATGACCCGGTCCGCGAGGATGTAGACGTTGTCCGTGCCGCAGGAGAAGGTCAGCGCGTAGGCGCCGGAGACGCCCGAACCGCCCAGCAGCACCGGCTGCTCGCCCGCGCGCAGGGAGTCCGCGAGCCGCTCGGCCGTCTCCCGGTGGCCCGGGGTGATGCAGAGCGTGGTGCCGTCGGTGAAGACGTACACGTCCAGGGTGCCGAGCGGACCGGGGCGTACGTCCGCCAGCTCGGTGCCCGTGTCGGCGAGCTCCTCCAGGCGGTTGACCGTGCGCTCGTGGTCGGTGACCACCGGCGTCCGGACCGGGACGAAGTCCGGGTGGGACGGGTGACGGCGGCGGGCGGCGGCCAGCTCGGGGGACTCGTCGGCGAACTCCGCCGCCCCCGGCTCCTCCGCCGGCTCGGTGAACTCCTGCATCACGTCGTTCATGGCCGCGTCCTCGGGGTGGGCGGGGCGGGCCGCGAAAGCGGTGTACGCCGTCTCGTCGGTCTCGTCCGCCTCCTCGGCGTACGGGAAGGTCAGCGCCTCCAGGCCGGCGAAGTCCGCCTGCCGGGGCAGGAAGTACGAGGCGTCCTCGCCCAGCCCGGCCAGTCCGCCCAGCAGCGACGGGGCGTCGGCCGCGTCACGGGCCTCCTGCGCCGCCCAGAAGGCGCGCGCCTCGGCGAGTTCGCGCTCCCGCTCCTCGGCGAGGGCCTCGGACACGGCCGCGCGTATCTCGTCGGCGGGCGCGGCACCGGCACGGCCCTGCGCGGGCACCGTACGGGCGCGGTCCCGGTCCCTGGCGAGCTCGTCGCGCAGCCCGGCGATCTGCCGGTGCAGCCCGCGAGCGGAGTGCACGGCAGCGGCGCCCACGGCCGTGGCGGCGGCGGTGGTCAGCAACAGGGCAAACGACATGGCGCTCACTGACATTCTCCCGGTCTCTATCGATACCCCCGACTTCCTACATCAGCTTGTCCCGTCCATCCGCTCAGCGTCAGTGCAAAACGTCATGAACTGGACGGGTCTTTGGTCCCGGCGTATCTGGCCGATCCGCTCTGACCTGCGGAAACGATGACTCCCGAAGACGCACATCACATCCTGGGACAGTTTCGGTCACGGTGCGGGCTCGGCGGGGTTCGCCCGCGGTCCGCGGTGGTCCGCGCCGGGCGCACGTGAGGGGCCGGGCGGAGGGGCTCCCTCCGCCCGGCCGCGATCAGCCGGTCAGCTGAGGCGCTCGATGACCATGGCCATGCCCTGGCCGCCGCCGACGCACATGGTCTCCAGGCCGAACTGCTTGTCGTGGAACTGGAGGCTGTTGATCAGGGTGCCGGTGATGCGGGCGCCCGTCATGCCGAAGGGGTGGCCGACCGCGATGGCGCCGCCGTTGACGTTGACCTTCTCCAGCGGCAGGCCGAGGTCCCGGTAGGAGGGGATGACCTGGGCGGCGAAGGCCTCGTTGAGCTCGGCGAGGTCGATGTCGTCGATGGTCAGCCCGGCCCGCTTCAGCGCCTGCTTGCTGGCCTCGACCGGCCCGTACCCCATGATCTCGGGGGAGAGGCCGGAGACGCCGGTGGAGACGATCCGGGCGAGCGGGGTCAGGCCCAGCTCGCGCGCCTTGGTGTCGGACATGATCACGAGGGCGGCGGCGCCGTCGTTGAGCGGGCAGCAGTTGCCCGCGGTGACCAGGCCGTCGGGGCGGAAGACCGGCTTCAGCCCGGAGACGCCCTCCAGCGTGACGCCCGCGCGCGGGCCGTCGTCCTTCGAGACGACCGTGCCGTCCGGCGTGGTGACCGGGGTGATCTCGCGCTCCCAGAAACCGTTCTTCAGGGCTTCCTCGGCGAGGTTCTGGGACCGTACGCCGAACTCGTCCATCTCCGCGCGGCTGATGCCCTTGAGCCGGGCGAGGTTCTCCGCGGTCTGCCCCATCGAGATGTACGCGTCCGGGATCAGCCCGTCCTCGCGCGGGTCGTGCCAGTCGGTGCCGGTCGCCTCGGCGCGGGCGGCGGTACGCGCCTCGGCCTCGGCGAAGAGCGGGTTGCGGGTGTCCGGCAGGCTGTCGGAGTTCCCCTTGGCGAAGCGGGAGACCATCTCGACACCGGCGGAGATGAAGACGTCGCCCTCGCCGGCCTTGATGGCGTGCAGCGCCATGCGGCTGGTCTGGAGCGAGGAGGAGCAGTAGCGGGTGACCGTACAGCCCGGCAGGTGGTCCATCCCCATCTGCACGGCGACGATGCGCCCCAGGTTGTTGCCCTGCTCGCCGCCGGGGAGGCCGCAGCCGAGCATCAGGTCGTCGATGTCCCGCGGGTCCAGCTCGGGGACCTTCGCCAGCGCGGTCCGGATGATGGTGGCGGTCAGGTCGTCGGCCCGGACGTCCTTGAGCGACCCCTTGAAGGCGCGGCCGATGGGCGAACGGGCGGCAGAGACGATCACGGCTTCGGGCATCACGCGGCTCCATGGGGAGGGGAAGGCTCAACGACGGTACGGCCGTGGCCGGGCGGGACGCGACCGGACGGCCGGTCGGGCGGCCGGCGGGACCACCGCCGACGGCGGACCCCCGCCGGACCGTTCCGGCATCACTGTCTGGGAAGTTACCCGGCGGCCAGGCCGGGGTCACCGGCCTGGCCGTGTGATGCGGGCCTCTTTTCTAAGCGCTTGCTCAGCCTGTTCGGGGCGGTCCGGCGGGCCGTTCACGCCCCGTGCGCACCGTCCCCCTCACGGGCGCCGCCGGGCCGCGCGCGCCCGGGCGTCGGCGTTCGCCCCGGGTGCGGCGGGACCGGAACCGGACCCGGGACCGGACCCGGACCCGGGACCGGACCCGGACCCGGAACCGTGAGCCGTGCCCGTGTCCGTGCCCGTGTCCGTGCCCGGGCCCGGGCTTCGGGGCGTACCGGTTTCCCCGGGCTCCCGTCCGTCCGGCGCGCGCTCCGGCGCGTGGTCCGCCGGGTGCTCCGTCGCCCGGTCCTCCGTCCGGTCCGCCGGGTGCGGGTGGGGCTCCGTGTGCGCGGGGAGACGCCGCCGCCTGCGGTGCTTGAGCAGGGCCCAGGGAGCGCGCGCCCCCGTGACCTCCGTACCGGCCTCCCGGGCCGCCTGGGACGCGGCCTTCGCCACCGGCAGCATGTCCTCGCGCCGCGAACCGTCGAGGTGGTCCGTCTCCGGCCAGAGGCCGAGCGCCGCGCAGAGCGTCGGGAGCACCGCCATCGACGCCGTGGCGTACCCCTCGGCCGAGGGGTGGTAGTTGTCCGGGCCGAAGAGCTCGCGCGGGTTCGCCTCGAACTCCGGCCCCAGCAGATCGCCCAGCGAGACCGTGCGCCCGCCCTGTTCCACCGCGCCGATCGTCTGGGCCGCCGCCAGCTGCCGGCTGACCCGGCGGGCCAGGTACCGCAGCGGCTGGTAGACCGGCTCGATCGTGCCGAGGTCCGGGCAGGTCGCCACGACCACCTCCGCGCCCGCCGTCCGCAGCCTGCGGACGGCGGTGTTCAGGTAGCGCACCGACTGCGTGGCGGGCATCCGGTGGGTGACGTCGTTCGCGCCGATCATGATCACGCACACGTCCGGGTGACCCGACGGATCGGCCAGCAACAGGGCCACCTGCCGCTCCAGATCGTCCGATCTGGCCCCGGGCAGGGCCACGTTGCGCATGTCCACCGGCCGCTCGGCGACCGCCGCGAGACCCGAGGCGAGCAGCGCCCCCGGGGTCTGCCCGGCCCGCCGCACCCCCTGACCGGCCGCCGTGGAGTCACCGAGCAGAGCCAGCCGGAGCGGGTCGGCGGGCCCGGCGAAGGCGACGCCGTACCGCCCGTCCGCACTCGGAGGTACCGGGGCGATACCGCCGCCCACCTGCCGCTTCGCGAGCTGCACCTCGGCCAGGACGAGGCCGACCGTCGCCGCCCCGATGAGCCCGATGCTGCCGCCGCCGAACGCGGCGCCCGCCGCGATCCGCCGTGCCACTCTTGCCGTCGACACCGTGCGGTCCACCTCCTTCTCGCCACTCAGCCGTACACGTACCTACCTGCCCCGCAGGGGGATGCGTCCAATCGCTTCGCCCGATGTGGTGCCCGTACGCATACTCTGAGCCGGACCATCTCGGAGATCCCGGAGCACACGGTGAAATTCCACGATTCGATGATCAGTCTTGTCGGCAACACCCCGCTGGTCAGGCTGCGAAGCGTCTCGGCCGGCATCCAGGCGACCGTCCTGGCCAAGGTCGAGTACTTCAACCCCGGCGGCTCGGTGAAGGACCGCATCGCGCTGCGCATGATCGAGGCGGCGGAGGCGAGCGGCGAACTGCGGCCCGGCGGCACCATCGTCGAGCCGACGAGCGGCAACACCGGCGTCGGCCTCGCGATCGTCGCGCAGCAGAAGGGGTACAAGTGCGTCTTCGTCTGTCCGGACAAGGTGTCCATGGACAAGATCAACGTGATGCGCGCGTACGGAGCCGAGGTCGTCGTCTGCCCGACGGCCGTCGATCCCTCGCACCCCGACTCGTACTACAACGTCTCCGACCGGCTGGTCCGTGAGACCCCCGGAGCCTGGAAGCCCGACCAGTACTCCAACCCGAACAACCCGCGCTCCCACTACGAGACCACCGGTCCCGAGCTGTGGGAGCAGACGGAGGGGCGGATCACCCACTTCGTCGCGGGCGTCGGCACCGGAGGCACCATCACCGGAACCGGCCGCTATCTCAAGGAGATCAGCGACGGCGCGGTCACCGTGGTCGGCGCCGACCCGGAGGGCTCGGTCTACTCCGGCGGCTCCGGGCGCCCGTACCTCGTGGAGGGCGTCGGCGAGGACTTCTGGCCGTCCGCCTACGACCGGACCGTCACGGACGAGATCGTCGCCGTCTCGGACAAGGACTCCTTCCAGATGACCCGCCGCCTGGCCAAGGAGGAGGGGCTCCTCGTCGGCGGCTCCTGCGGCATGGCGGTCGTCGCGGCCCTGGAGGTCGCCCGGCGGCTCGGCCCGGACGACGTGGTGGTCGTCCTGCTGCCGGACAGCGGACGCGGCTACCTCAGCAAGATCTTCAACGACGAGTGGATGGCCGACTACGGCTTCCTGGAGGACACCGGTCCCTCCGCCCGCGTCGACGCGGTGCTCGCCCACAAGGAGGGCCCGATGCCCTCGCTCGTCCACATGCACCCGGACGAGACGGTCGGCCAGGCCATCGAGGTACTGCGCGAGTACGGCGTCTCCCAGATGCCGATCGTGAAGCCGGGCGCCGGACACCCCGACGTGATGGCCGCCGAGATCGTCGGCTCGGTGGTGGAGCGCGAACTCCTGGACGCCCTGTTCACCAAGCGGGCCCAGCTCACCGACCCGCTGGAGAAACACATGTCGGCGCCGCTGCCCCAGGTCGGATCCGGCGAACCGGTCGAGGACCTGATGGCGGTGCTCAGCGGCTCCGGCGGGTCCGACGCCGCGATCGTGCTGGTGGAGGGGAAGCCCAAGGGGGTCGTGAGCAGGCAGGATCTCCTCTCCTTCCTGGCGAAGGAGAGCGGCGTCACCGCCTGATCCTCCCGGGCCGCCGTCCGATGCCGTCGGGGCTCGTCGCAGAACTGGTACGAGCGCGTCACGTCCGCGCAGCACCCGCTTAACACGCGTCCGGCACATTGGTGGGTGTCGGCAGGGAAACCCGCCGGCACCACAGACGGCGACATGGACTACGGAGCGGCTCCCGGACCTCCAAAGTCGCCAGGACGCGAGTGCCCGGCCCTGACCCGGACCGCGTCCCTCGCGGGGACCGCCGTCGTCCCGCCCCCCGGGCGACCGGGGGTGCGGCGGTCCCCGCGACATGCTTCCGGCGACGGCCGGCCGGTTTCGACCGGCCGGCCGCCGTTGCGTTCGGACATCACCTAGGCGTCTTTACGCCACCTTCTGCCGTGTACCTGGCGCAGGTATGCCGGAGGGCTCAAGGGCCGGGGCGACCGACATGTCCTCCGGTCGGCGGGTCACAGGGCCGCCGCCCGTCCGACGCGCCGATGCCGTGCGCAAGGGGCTCCCGGGCAATGGGACGGCCACCGGCGCCACCCCTCAGGCGGGCCCCGGGGGAAGGTGGACGGTCATGATCAGGTGACAGGGTTCGGCGCCCGAGCCGCGGTAGGTGTGCGCGTGGTCCGCGTCGAAGGTGGCGGTCTGTCCGGCCTCGACGGGATGCTCGGCGCCGTCGACGACCAGCACCATGCGTCCGGTGACGACGCTGACGGTCTCCACGACACCGGGCTGGTGGGGGTGACTGGGGTACTCCTCGCCGGGTTCCAGCTTCCACCGCCAGACCTCGGTGGCCGCGGGGCCGCTGGTGGTCAGCATCAACCGGGCCTCGCTGCCGCGCTCCCCCTTCCACAGGGGCATGACGGTGTCGGCGCTCACCACCCGGACGCGTTGCCCGGAGCTTCCCTCCATCAGCGCGGAGACGGAGACGCCGAGGGTGTCGGCGAGGCGGACCAGAGTGGCGAAGTTCGGGTTGCCCTGTGCCTTTTCCAAGGCGACCAGGGCACCTTTGCTGACCTTGGCGCGCCGGCCGAGTTCGTCCAGTGACAGGCCGGCGCGGGTGCGTGCCGCGCGGACGTTGTGTGCGAGCGTCCGCAGCGCCGCTTCGGTCTCGGCCATCGCCGCCACCCTCTCGGTCAGTGGAACAGTTCAGTGCGCTGCACCGTGCGGTCGTTCGATTGGCGCATTACGGTCGGTGCGTTGTACGGTGTAGTCGTTCTGATGATGGTAAGGGATGTACCTCCGTGATCGCTCCGCTGCTGAACCTGGGTAGCTCCCCGGCCTGTGGACGCGCCGACTTCCTGCCCCTGCCACCCGGCCCTCCACTCCCGGAACGGATCCCCTTCGCGATGACCACCTTCCGCCTCAGCCCCGCCGTCGCCGACGCCTTCCCCGGTACCCTCGTCGCCGTCGTCACCGCCACCGGCCTGCGCGGCCACGAACCCTGGCCCGCGACCACCGCCGCCCAGGAAGACCTGGAGCAACGGCTCGCCGCCGGAACCTGGGCGCCCGCCGACGAAAGCGACCCGCGTATCGAGGCGTGGCACACCGCCTACCGCTCCTTCGGCACCAACCCCCGCCGCGTCCGCCCCAGCGTCGACGCCCTCGGCCGCCGCCTGGCGAAGAAGGGCACCCTGCCCCGGATCAACGCGGCCGTCGACTCCTACAACGCCGTCTCCGTCCGCCACGGCCTGCCGGCCGGAGCCTTCGACCTCGACCGCGTCACCGGTGACGTCGAGATCCGTTACGCCGACGGCAGCGAATCCTTCACGCCGCTCGGCGAACCCGGCACGGCCGAGAACCCCAAGGCCGGGGAGATCATCTACACCGACACCACCGACGTCCTCACCCGCCACTGGAACCACCGCGACGCCCACCGCACCCGCGTCACCGACGACTCCACCCACGTCGCCTTCGTCCTCGAAACCCTCCACGCCACCCGCGACGGCCACCTTCTGAAGACCGCCGCCGCCGAACTGCGGGACCTTCTCGCCGAGCACTCCACCGGGAGCACCGTCCACTACCTCGATCCGGCCCACCCGCAGGTCACCGCCTGAGCGCACGGCGCGTCGGCGAAGCCGCTCACCGTGCCGGACGCCGCCGGTACGACCGCGCCGACCGGAACCGCTGCCCGCCGCTCCTCTGTATATGGACATGCACTCCGCTTGCTGGCTGAATGGACGCGACGGCGGCGGATCGCGTTCATGCCCGCGCCGCGACGGGGACGGACGTACGGAGGCGGAGCATGGGCGGGAGCGGACCCGCGGCACGGTTGCAGCGGCTCTTCGAGGGGCGGCGGCTCACACCGACCCAGCGCCGGATCGCCCACTCCCTGGTACGCCGGGCCGCCGACGCCCCCTTCCTGTCCAGCGTCGAACTCGCCGAGCTGGCCGGAGTCAGCCAGCCCTCCGTGACCCGGTTCGCCGTGGCGCTCGGCTTCGACGGGTACCCGTCGCTCCGCCGGCACCTGCGGGAGACCGTGCCCGCCGGCACCGACGGGGAGGCCGGCGCCGAGGACCCGTACACGTACAACGCCTACCAACAGGCTGTCCACGCCGAGATCGAGAACCTGCGCCACCTCTCCGAACTCCTCGCCGACCCCGAACCGGTGGAGCGGGCCGGACGGCTGCTCGCCGCGTCGACCCCGCTCCCGGTGCTCGGGCTGCGCGCCGCGTCCGCGCAGGCACGCGGGTTCGGCTACTTCGCCGCGAAGGTGCACCCCGACGTCCGGGTGCTCGACGAGGGCGGCTCGATGCTGCACGACCGCATCGACTCCGCCCGCCGGGCCGGTGCCGAGGTGCTCCTCTGCTTCGCGCTGCCCCGCCACCCGAGGGAGACCCTGGACGCGCTCGGCCACGCCCGCGAGCAGGGACTCACCACGGTGACCGTCGCCGACTCGGTCTTCGCCCCGGTCGCCGCACTCAGCGACCTCCTCGTCCCGGCCCCGGTCGGCACCGGCCTCGCCTTCGACACCGCCTGCGCCCCGATGCTGCTCGGCCGGGTCCTGCTTGAGGCGATGTGCGACGGACTGCCGGACGCGCAGGCCCGGCTGGAGTCCTTCGACGCACGGGCGGCGGCGCGGGGGCTGTTCGTGGAGTAGGGGCCGTCCCCTCAGTGGAGTCGGGGCCGTCCCTTCGGCGGAGTGGGGGGACGGCTGTTCATCGGCAGCACCCGCCTACCTGTGTGATGTCCCGATTCTCAGACAGGACTCAGATAAACCCACTAATCTCCGCGCCCAGAGGAACCGGCCCAGGGACACCCCTGAGGCGCCGGTGGGTACGCGGAGAGGGGTACGGACATGGGGCGCGGGGCGCAGTCGTTGGCGAGGGTGGCCGTGATCGTGCGGGCCGGGGCCGCACCCCTGTGGTGGCCGGGTCTCCTGGTCGTCGTCGTGGGGGCGCTCGTCCCCGCCGGGACGGGCCGCCGGATCGGGCTGCTCACGGGCGCGGCGCTCTTCATCATCACGCTCGCCCTGGTGGCGACGGTCGGGGTCAAGCGGTACGCGGAGCTGGCGAAGGGGTCCGCCCGGGCGGGGCGCACCGACGTGCTCCAGGACCGGGCCGTGACGTTGCGGAACTGGCGGCGGACCCACCGGTGGTGGCTGCTCGGCGCCTTCCTGGTCGCCCTCGGCCTCGGCTTCCTGCTGCCGGGGGCCGGTGGGATGGTGCTGGCCGGCGCGGGTGCGGGGCTGCTGCTGCGGGCCGTACGCGTCGGGCGTCTTGAGCAGCGCGAGGACGTCCTCTACTGGGTGCGTACGGACTGGGTGGAGCGCGGCCGGCCCGCCGGCAAGAAGGTGAAGGGGTACCGGACGACCGGGCCGGTGGCGGGCGACGCGCGGGCCGGCGGCGCGCGCCGGGTCACCGTCTGACCGGGCCGGGCTTGGGCCGAACATGCCGATGCCGCCGTCCCCTTCGCACGGAAGGGGCGGCGGCATCCGCGCGTCCGGGCCGGTTCCGGCGGTCCTCAGACCTCCAAGTCGGCCTCGATCCGCTTCAGCTGGTGGCGGGCCATCGCGAGGTTGGCGCGGTTGGCGTCCAGGACCAGGTAGAGGAAGAGCCCGTTGCTGCCGCGGGTCTTGAGCAGCCGGATCATGTGGTACTGACCGCTCAGCGTGATCAGGATGTCCTCGATCTCGTCCTTGAGGCCGAGGTGCTCCATGGTGCGCAGCTTGGCGCGGACGACGTCGGTGTTCCCGGCGGCAGCGACTTCGAGGTTGAAGTCCTTGCCGCCGCCGAGGGTGCCCAGAGCCATGCCGCTGGTGTAGTCGACGAGAGCGACACCGAGGGATCCCTCGATGGACGTCATCGCTTCCTTGAGCGCGGTTTCGGTGTTGGCCATGAGTGCTCGTTTCCTTTCCCTGACC